>JBEBXJ010000021.1:0-25798 GCA_040391685.1 Paenimyroides baculatum | reverse complement strand
AATGGGTAGGTTTTCCTGTTGATTTTCCATAACCTCTAAAATCGACCATAACAACTTGAAATTGATCTTCAACTAATGGTGCTACCATAAATTGGTAAGTTGAAACGTTTCCGCCTGTACCATGAAAGAACAGAATAGTAGATTTTGGTTGGCTTTTTGGTTTTAACAGAATGGCTGTAATTGTATCATTTGCAACAGGAATTGTAATTTCTTCGGTATTGCTGAATTCAATTGGTTTTAACTCTTTTGTTGGCTGGTAAAAGTGCTCATCTGACTGTGCAGTTGTAACATAAAAACTTAATGTTAACAGAACTACTGATAATATTTTTCTCATGATTTATATTTTTTATCAAATGTATGTGGCTGCGAATACAAACTGAAATTTTTTATTCCGAACTGTCGATTTTGAAAGATGAGTCGTGTTTTTTGAAAGATATTTTTGTATTTTAGTGTAAAACAGCTTTATGAAAAAATCAATAAAAATAACTGTTCCTAAACCTTGTGAAAAACAAGAATGGAGTTCAGAATTTATTTCGGATAAAGAACAATTGTGTTCGCTTTGCAGCGAAAAGGTTTTTGATGCAACGAATCTTTCAGATAATGAATTACACAAGTTGGTAAACCAAAAAGACCGACCAAAATGTATGAAATTTAAACAGTCGCAATTAAACCGACCTATATATGTTTATTCAAACCGGTTTAATTATAAGCAACTGTCTAATGCTTTTTATGGTTTATTGATTGCCGGTTTGGTAGTATCTTGTTCGGTACAAAAACAGTCCGAAAAATCTATTGCCGATTATGAACAGTTATTTCAAACCGACCCTTTTTTCAGTGATACATTGAAATACGTGATTCGAGGTATTGTAGTTGATTATAAACAACACGACATTTTAGATAATGTTGATGTAGAAATTTATACAAATAATTACTATAATAGTGTTACTGTAAATGCTTCAGGTCAATTTAAAATTGAAATTCCTGTTTCAAAAGTTTCTGATACTATTTATTTACATATGAATGGACGCAGAAACGAGTTTTATGTTGGACATTTTAGAGAATATTATGACGGTATTTTTGAGATTAAGAAAAACGAACTTCCTTTAAATAAAGTATTTATTTTGGAAGAGCCAGAACCTATTTATATTGGTTACTATGAAGTTGAAAAATAATTATAAGATCATCTGAAAAGCATCTCTTGGCGAACCATCTGAAACATAAATAACGCCGCAATACGTAAAACCGTACTTCTTAAAAAAGTTTTGCATAGGCAGGTTATTGTTGTTGGTATCAACCCGAATATTGTTAATCTGCGTAAAACAATAATCAAAACAAGCCTTGGCAACGCCTTTAGCTTTTCCGTTTGATGCTAGTCTGTGAATTACGCCGTAAGGTGCGTTGTTCAGCCATTTTCCGTTGTCGATGATGTTGTACGTCGGTTCGGGATGATCACCTTTTAAAAACGAAAAATACCCAACAATTTCGGTATCGTTCAAACAAATGTATCCTATGTTTTGATTGATATCGTTCATTATAACTTCTGCCGACGGGTATCCGTTAATCCATTGCGTTAGGTTTCCGTTGGCACGCATAATGTTGCGGGCATCGTCAATAACCTGCATAATGCTGTTTAAATGTTCTGATTTTGCAATTTCTATCGTCATAATTTATTTTGAAAATAAAGCAGTAATTTTCTTTTTATCACCCACAAGCCATAAAATATCGCCTTTTTGCAATGTAAATGTGGGCTGCGGATTTAAAATGCGCTCGCCATTGCGTTCAATTCCGGCAATAATACTGTTGCTGTTTTCGCGAATTTTACTTTCACGAATCGAAATTCCGTTTAAAGCTTCGTTGGTCAGTTCAAAACCTTTCAGCACAATTTCTGTGTGGTAATCAACTGATCCTACCAACGATTTATCAACAAAAAGTTCAAAGTCTTTTACCTGTTCATCGGTTCCAATCACATACACAATATCTTTAGGGAAGATCTTTTCGTCTTTATCGGGAATGTTAATTACCAGATCGCCACGTTTAATAATGGCAATATTAACACCTAGTTCTTCACGTACTTTTAGTTCGTTCAGCGTTTTTCCGGCGATCAGCGATTCCTGCGGAATTTCAAAAGTAGTCATGTGCCCGTCCCAGGGCGTTAAATCGCTTTTGTTTCTTATGGCTTCAGACCTTTCTCTATCATTAAAATTCTCGATAAACTGATGTTGGATCTTTCCGTATAAATTCTGAATTTTCTTCGGAAATAAAACGGCAAATGCAATCAAAATAGCCAAAACAATAACGCCTGTCAACGGATTAATCAGTTCATTAATCATTATAAAAACAATTACAATGCACAGTAAAATTCTGAACAAGGCAATTAAAATTAACGGAGGAATGTTTTTATTATCGGTTTTTAGCTGATTTAGAGACGAAGCAGCAACTCTTTGCAATGCCAGTGCATACAAGAACGGAAGAAAAGCCACAACGGTTAAAAATATGTAGAGATAGTAGGTAAACGGACCATTGGCTAATCTGATCAAATAAGAGATACTTACAAAAACAATACCTGCAATAATGACCGAATGTATAACGATGTGCGATGCAACGCCTGAAATATATTTTTTCCAGTGATTTGTTTTATGAATAGTTTGTGTTGCAGACGAATAATTGTCTAAGCGGTCTTCCCATTTTTTAGGGAGGATAATTTTTAAACGATGGTATGCTTTTAAGGAATTTTTGATAAAAAACGGAGTAGTAAAAGTTGTTATAGCCGAAACTGCTACCACAATAGGGTAAAGAAAACCGCTGGTTACACCCAACGTCATACCCAATGTTGCAATGATGAAAGAAAATTCACCAATTTGCGCCAAACTCATTCCTGCCTGAACCGACTGTTTTAAAGGCTGACCCGAAATTAAAGCACCCATTGTTGTGGCAATTGTTTTTCCGAAAATGGTTACAATGGTAATAATCAGTACCGGAAAAGCATATTCCTGCAGCGTATCCAAATTAATAAGCATTCCTACCGATACAAAGAAAACCGCCCCAAATAAATCTTTAACAGGTTTAATTAAATGTTCGATCTGTTCGGCTTTTGTGGTTTCGGCAATGATCGATCCCATAATGAAAGCACCCAGTGCCGGCGAAAAACCTGCTGCGGTTGCCAAAATAACCATCATTAAGCACAACGCCAGAGATACAATTAACGTAGTTTCTTCGGTCAACAGATTTTTGGTTCTTTTAAGTAAAGTAGGTATGAAAAAGATGCCTGCCAGAAACCAGAGAATTAAGAAAAATGCGAGTTTAAAAATCGATTCCATTAATTCAACGCCCGAAAACTGTTGCGATACTGCTATGGTTGATAGTAAAACCATTAATAAAATTGCTACAATATCTTCTACAATCAGCGTTCCGAAAACTACGCCGGCAAATTTCTGCGTTTTAACGCCCAATTCATCAAATGCCCGCAGAATGATGGTGGTTGATGACATGGAAAGAATCGCTCCTAAAAAAATACTGTCGATAAAGTTCCAGCCAAGCAGCTTACCCGTTGTAAAACCAACTATAATCATGGTTATGATTTGAACAGCGGCGGTCATACTGGCGGACCCACCTACTTTCACAAGCTTTTTAAAGCTAAATTCAAGCCCAAGACTAAAGAGAAGAAATATTACTCCGATCTCTGCCCAAACTTCAACGTTTTCAATTTCTTGAACGGTTGGGAATAGTGGGAAATGCGGACCTGCCAAAAATCCGGCAATTAAATAACCCAATACTAAAGGTTGCTTTATTTTTTTAAAGATTAAAACGGCAACCCCGGCGGTCATTAAGATCAAACCTAAATCGGAAATCAGTGGATATAAATGATGTGTGGTTTCTACGGCTGCTGGCATAAAAAGGGACGCAAATATTTGTTTTTAAAGATACAAAAATCCTATTATCAAAATAAACAAAAAACGCCTTCTGTTAGAAGAAGGCGTTTAAAATTCTGTAATTAATTTCTATTGAATTTCTATATTGTCAATGTGCAAATCGTAAGCAGCATTGTTTCCTACTTTTAATGCGAAAAGATCTCCGCTTGTTGATTTGTTAAGACCAACATCAGATATATTTAAAGTCACCTTAACCCATTTGTTGTTGGTATCAATAGTTCCTCCGTAATTGTTTGTTCCGTTGCCGGAATCGTTCAGGTCGGCTTTGTTTAATGTTACCGGTAAACTGTTTAAGTTGGTAACGTTAAATACATCATACCCTGTAGTTGCACGATAAACGTTAATTGACAAAGATTTGGCAGATGTTCCTTTTACCCAAAAAGTGATTTTTGTAGGTGTTGCCGGAATGTTTCCTTTAGCAGAAGCCAAAACAGTAAATACATAATCATTTGCAGTAGGTGTTCCGTTAATATGCAGCGAATTAGTTCCTAAAGCACCTGTACCCATACCTTGAACGGCATAAGCTTTAAGTCCGAAATTGTTTAGTGCACCTGTGAAATTTGTCCAGTTTTCAAAATCGGCTGCTGTAAACAATAAGTTGGTTGGCGCAACAGGTTCTTCACCTTCGCCCGGTTCTTCACCAATTCGGTCTTCTGTTAACTGAATATCGTTAAATGTACGCGCCATAAATTGATAATCGCTGTTGAATTTTGTTAGAACACCACGAATTTTTCCGCTGTTTTTTGGTACAACTCTGGAAGCAAACTTTGCAAATTCACTTGTTCTAAAGATCATTGTGCCTGTTGCATCTACAATGTTGTGATTTGTTGCGCCACCTAAAACATTCGTGGGGTCGTAGTAGGTTTTACCAACAGCATTGTCTGCAAACTGTACTTTATCTATTTCAACCAACGTATTAATATAGTTGTCGTTTTTAAGATCTGCTAAAGTAATGGTTCTTGTTAGTTCAGATTCAGGAACAACAACGTTTGATGCAAATACTTTTTTATAGAAATCTTGCGGACGCATTCTGCCTACGCTTGTTTCCTGATAAAGATCGCCTAAAACCAAAGAACTGTGTACTATAGAAAAATACATATCTTTTAAGTAAATATATACTTTACGTCCCGGAGCTATATCATTGCTGATATTGTACATATCTATTGATATAGAAAATCCTTTTGTACCTTCTAAGTTCTGTAATGATACCGATTTGTAGAATGTTCCGCCTTCATCGGTTGATGATACGTATGCTTCTAAAATATCGTCTTCGGTATATTTTTGAACAGTGGTATTCGCTTTTTCGTATAACTCTTCTAAAGTAATTGTTTTTTCTGCCTGGTGGTATTTAATTTCCGGTACAGAAACATCGTCGCTGTTTGCACAGCTTGTTGTTACTAATGTTGCAACCAATGCTAAGGCTGCAAACGTATATTTTAATGCTTTCATTTTTCTAAAATTAAAAAACTTTAATATTGTCTATCATATAAGCTCCTGCATTTGCACTTGCTGTTCCACCTGTCGCTTTAAAAGCAATGTGAATATTTCCGCTGAATTGCCCCAGGTTTATTGCTCCTGAATTTACCCACTCATAATTTCTTGATCCGGCTTCGGGTTTTTTAAATTCAAATTTAATCCAGTTTGCTTCAGCAACATTACCTGTAAAGTTATTCGATACAAATACCTCCAGATAATTTTCGGTACTGTTAATAACGTGATGTTGTGCTACCTGAAATGTTAAACGCTTTGCTTTTGCTTCGTCTAAATTAATAGCAGGTGTTACAAACCAGCCAATATTTAACGGTTGACCACTTTGGAAAGGAGAAAATTCATAATAACCATTGTTTCTTGTGTCTTTATTTCCAAACCATTTTTTCGTTCCAACTTCAGAAAAATTAGTAAAAGGCGTTTCGTCAAAAGTGCCGGTTACTACTTCTTGAAAATCTACAGAATAAATTATTTTATTGTATTGTGGTAATTCCTGTTCGTCTTCTGGTGAACATGCTGTAAATAAACCTGTTAAAGTTAATATAGCTATCGGGAATATGTGTTTTAATATTTTCATTATCACTTTCAATTAAAAGTTGATGTATAAATTTAAGAAATAAGTTCTACCGAATCCATAGAAATATTTAGGACCAAATGTGTGTGTCCCGCTTGCGTGATCCATTAATAATTCGCGATAGTTTGCGTTACGTGCCTGTTCAAAACCACCTGTTTTGTATTCTAAACCTAACACGTTGTTTATAGATGCAAAGAAACCAAAGGTTTTACCATTAATTCTCCACGATTTTCCACCTTGAAGGTTTACCAAGAAAATATCATCTAATTTTTCTTGTTTTAACAAGCGTTTAGCTACGTCGGTATCCAACTCGCTGAATGCGGCACCACCCTGACCAGGCTCTGCAAAGAAATTGTTTGTTCTTAATAGCGGCGAAACATCTAAATAAATATCAGTTAAAAAGTTAGCATTTGCACCAATCCACCAGTAATTAGGGTCGCGGTATTCAATTCCTAACGAGTATGCCTGTTGTGGTGTTCCTGCAACACGGTAGTTTTTAATATAGCTTGTTCCGTAGTTTACCATTGGACTTAAGCCGCTTTCACGACGACCATCTACATTTAAATAAACATTCGCGTTGTCTGAATAAATTGCCTGACCATAGTTTGCAGCAGCAGTAAGTTTTATTGTTTTAGTAGCTTGGTATTCTGCTCCTAATTCAAGACCCATGCTTTGTTTGCTGATTCCGCGTGCAATTTCTGCTACGAAATCGCTGCTTGTTTCATCGTCCATTTCAATATCAATACCATCGGCATAGAAGAAAGACGTTCTTGTAGCATCTTTAATTTCGTTGAAATAAGCACCAATACGTCCTTTTAATTTAGGAGTACGAATAATATAGTTGATGTCTGAACCAAAAACTTTTTCATCGGTTAATCCGTTTACTGTTGCGTCACTTATACGAACGTTAGAGTAGCTGTTACGAATTGATGGAGCCTGCGTGTAATAACTTGCGTTGAAGTTGAAAATATGCTGACCTGTTAATTTATAGGTTGCACCCCCTTTTAAACCGTAGTTTTCAAATGATATTTTTTGACCTTTTCCAAAAGATGAATCTGCGTACAATGCGTTTCTGTACAAACCTTCGCGTTGGTATTCTGTGTAAGATGCATTCTGACCTAAATAGAAATCGAATTTACCAAAGTTGAATTGAAACTGTGTAAACAGATCAACCACGTTTGCATGCATAATATAGTTGTAACCATATTTATCGCCTTCGTAAATTTTACGATTTGGGTTGTTTAAATCAGAATCCTGGTATTCATCTTTTAAGAACAAATCACGATCTTCAAAATGTGAACCTCCCAATAAATCAAGCATTTCTTGGTAGCTTTCTGAACGTAAATTGCGGTAGGTTAAACCAGCATTAAATCCAACTATATTAGAGATTTGTGTATTAAACAGGGTGTTAGCAGTTAATTGGTTGTCTTGCATAACATCGGCATATAACGCGTTAACAGATCTTCCTACAGATGCATTTTGCAAGTATAAACGATCCCAGTTAATTTGAGAATTAGCAAAGAAATCGTTTCTGTTTTGATCTGCTCTTACAAAATCCGGAGTCCATACAGGAATACTGCCTGATGTATCGTGGAAATTCAGGTAATAACTCGGTAAGTTTTTATAGTATGTCGGATCAGGATTGTTTGCTCCGTTAGTTTCCAAACGACTGTTTGAAATTTTTCCAAACTGATACGATACATTGGTGTTTAAAGTAGATTTTTCGCTGATATCCCAATAGTGGCTCAATATAAAAATTGGTTCTTCTACATCTTTATCACGTGAATTACGTTTTTTACCATCTTGCCAACCCCAATATGAATTGTATTTGTAACCCATTAAATCTACAACCTCTTGTGTATTAGGTCCGTTTTTACCACGGCTGTTTTGTGCATAAATAGCAGATAAGTTTAAGCTGTGGTTGCTGTTGATTTTCTTCTCGATTGCCAGGAAAAACGATTTTGCATCGTAATCTGTTCCTTCAAAGAAACCTTCGTTAGCCATACGGTACGAAGCCGATGCAGCATACGCCCATCCGTTTTTGTTCATTCCCGAACCATAAGTAATCATTCCACGACCGTTGTAGTTGGTATTTGCACCCGAAAGTGAAACGCGGGTTCCTGTACGCATAAAAGAAGCACGGGTGTTTATTGCCTGTACACCTAAGATGCCGCCAAAAGTATAATCGTTTGGCATAGAACCATTGATAAACTCTTGGTTACGTGTAGCATCGTTTAATCCTCCCCAATTAGAAAACTGCGGACGACCGTCGAAAATCTTATTCATAGGAACACCATTAATAAAGATATTTCCATACTCATTGTCTAACCCTCTTACCCTAAAACGGGCTTGCCCCCAGTTAAAAGCTGCTGCTTGTTGAAAAGCATCACGCGATGCCTGTAATAAACCGGATGTTGTTTCAGATCCCGAATTGTCATCACCCAAATCATTTTCTGTAAGGGTAATTAAACTTAATTGTTGTTCTTCGGTAACGTCTTCTTCCAAATAAATGGTACCTAAATCAACATTTTCATTAGCTGTTATATCCAAAACAAAACGTTTTTGGGTATAACCTGTAAACGTAATTAAAAGTACCTGACTACCCGTTGTAGGGTTCGCAATAAGAAACTCACCTTGTTCATTTGTGGTGGCAGTTAAATTCGTGTTTGTTAAGTCAGCAGTTACATTAAATAACGGTTGTTGTGTTTTGGAATCTACAACAATTCCGCGTAATGCTGTACTTTGTGCCCAAGTAGTAATGGTAATTAGTACCAAGAGGGTACTAAACAATAATTTTTTCATAAAAACCTAAAAATAAGCTGTTTAAAATTTGTAAGTTTAAACTAAACTTAACATGGTACAAAGGTAATTATTTTACAAATATTAACTAATTTTGCTTCTGAGTTTGTTGAAAACTTTATAATAACTTAATATTAGGTATGAAATTTAACATCTTACTTTTAGTAACATTATTTGGAAGCACATTGTTTGCGCAGCCTCAACAAAAATCTTTTGTGGTGCATACTATAGGCTTCTACAATGTAGAAAATTTGTTTGATACTATTCGTGATGAGAAGATTTACGATGAAGAATGGACTCCGAAAGGTGAACGAAGCTGGGATGGGAAAAAATATCAGCAAAAATTAGAAAATTTAAGTAGAGCCATAGCTGAAATTGGTATAGATGATAACCCTAACATGCCGACAATTTTAGGTGTCAGCGAAATTGAAAACCGCAAGGTTTTAGAAGATCTGGTAAATATGCCAAAGCTTAAAAAGGCTAATTACGGAATTATTCATTTTGATTCTCCGGATCGCCGTGGTATAGACGTAGCGCTTATCTATCAAACCAAACATTTCAAGCCTACCAGTTCTAAGAACATCCCTTTATATATTTACGATAAAACCGATACTAAGTATAAAGACAGCAACAACGGTAAAGGCAAACGCGTTTACACTCGTGATCAATTGTTGGTAACAGGTTTGTTAGATGGTGAAGAAATGCATTTTATTGTAAATCACTGGCCATCACGTTCGGGCGGTGAAAAGAAAAGTAATCCAAACCGTGAAGCTGCTGCGGCTTTAAACAAAAAAATTATCGATTCGTTATACAATATCAACCCAAATGCTAAAGTAATTACTATGGGTGATTTAAACGATGGACCTTACAATAAATCGGTAAAAGACGTTTTAGAAGCAAAAGGTAAAAAAGACGATGTAAAAAAAGGCGGAATTTTTAATCCGATGTACCAGTTATATAAAGAAGGTCACGGAACAATTGCTTACCGCGATGCTTGGGATATTTTCGATCAGATTATTTTCACGGAACCGCTTTTAAGCAAAGATTATTCAAGTTTCCGTTATTGGAAGGTAGGAATTTTCAACAAGCCTTTTTTAGTTCAGAAATCAGGTCAGTATAAAGGCTATCCGTTGCGAAACCAATTAAGTGGGGAACCTGGTTTTAGTGATCATTTTCCGGTTTATATTTACTTGATTAAAGAAAAAAAATAAAGCTGTCTGTTTAGACGTCTTTTTTTCAATCTTAAAATTAAAACGTCTTTTTTTTATTTTTTTACTTATATTAGATTTTTGTAAAATGCTATAAAACGTTAACACGTTATTATGCACAACGAAAATATAGTATCTTTACACAAATTTTTTTATTAATTAATATAAACAACGCAAGTTGTTCAATATATATGGCATGTACAAATTGTTCTACTAAAACAAACGATTCTGGCATTCCAAAAGGTTGTGGTAGCAAAGGTTCTTGTGGAACCGATAGCTGCAATAAGTTAAGTGTGTTCGATTGGTTGTCGAACATGCATTACCCTTCGGGTTTTGAACCTTTTGATGTAGTTGAAGTTCGTTTTAAAAACGGTAGAAAAGACTTTTATAAAAATACCGATAAACTGGCATTGCAAATGGGCGATGTAGTAGCAACCGAGGCAAGTCCCGGGCATGATATCGGAGTAGTAACTTTAGCTGGTGAGTTGGTTAAAGTGCAAATGAAAAAGAAAAAGGTAGATCCGTATGGCGATACCCTAAAAATATACAGAAAAGCAACCCAAAAAGATATTGATATCTGGAGCGATGCTCGCAAACGCGAAGAACCAATGAAGGTTCGTGCACGTGAAATTGCTATTGAATTAAAACTGGAAATGAAAATTTCCGATATCGAATTTCAAGGCGATGCATCTAAAGCTACCTTTTATTATACGGCGAACGATCGTGTAGATTTCCGTCAGCTGATTAAAGAATTTGCGCGCACGTTTAATACGCGTATCGAAATGAAACAGGTAGGTTTCCGTCAGGAAGCTGCTCGTTTAGGCGGTATCGGATCTTGTGGTCGCGAATTGTGCTGTTCTACCTGGTTAACCGATTTTAGAAGTGTAAATACGGCAGCAGCACGTTATCAGCAATTATCTTTAAATCCGCAAAAACTGGCTGGGCAGTGTGGTAAATTAAAATGTTGTTTGAATTATGAGTTGGATACGTATTTGGATGCTTTGAAAGGAATGCCCGATACCGATACCAAGTTGCAAACCAAAAACGGGGAAGCATATTGCCAGAAAATCGATATTTTTAAGCAGGTAATGTGGTTTGCCTACCCATCTAACAGTGCAAACTGGTATAAAATCGAAGTGCCGCAGGTTAAAGAAATATTGGCGTTAAATAAACAAGGTCAGGCTATAGAAAGTATAGAAGATTATGTTTTTGAAGAAGAAAACAGTGCTTCTGTTAAAAACGTGGCTACCACAGAAGATAGTTTATCACGTTTTGACGAACCTAAACGTAAAAAACGCCTGCCACGCAACAAGAAAAAACCAGTAGGCAACACGGTTGAAAAACGCGAAGCAACAGTTGATAATGATGTGAAAAGAACACCGCGTTCAAACGAAAATGCTTCAAAATCACAGCAACCAAGACAGCAAAACCGTCCGCCGAGAAACAATCAGCCAAAGGTTCAGAATAATCAGAACAACCAAACCGAAAAACCAAAACCGGCTGTTCAAAATAATGCACCAGTAAAATCAGCAGATGAAGGTGCGAACAAAAATCAGGCACGTAAAAAGAATTTTAAACGACCAAATAAGAACAACGGAAACAAACCAAACAGTAAACCAAATGATAACAAACAATAAAAGAAATCTCTTTAAATTTGTTGCCTTATCAACAATACTGGCGTTTACAGCCTGTACTGCTACCGATTTTTTTAATGAATACAAATCATTATCGGACGGATGGAAAAAAAGTGAACCTGCGGTTTTTAGTTTTGAATCGTTAGATACTCTTAGCAAACACAATGCGTACATTAACATTCGTACAAAAAGCGATTATCCGTACAGCAACCTGTTTTTAATTGTTAAAATGTTTCCGCCAGAAGGTACGGCAACCGTTGATACTTTACAATATCAAATGGCAAAAGCCGACGGTACCATGTTGGGAACCGGTTTTACCGATGTTAAAGAACACAAACTGTTTTGGCGTAAAGATATAGTGTTTAAAAAACAGGGTGTGTATAAGATTGAAGTAGCGCACGCCATACGAAAAGTAAATGAAGTAAAAGGCGATGTTGTTTTAAACGGAATCACCGAAATTGGTTTACAAGTACAATAATTATTCATAAGACATTATGGAAAAAATAGAAAATTCTAAAAAGAAGGAAGTATCTACAAACCGAAAATTTCTGCGCTTATTCTGGAAATTGTTCGGTGCGGGTGTTGCCTTTGTAATATTGATTTTTGCCTTTGCCAACTGGGGAATTTTCGGTGCGATGCCAAGTTTCGATGAGTTGGAAAATCCGGAATCAAGTGTAGCAACAGAAATTATATCGGCAGACGGAAAAACGCTGGGTAAATTTTACCTTGAAAACCGTGTGCCTGTTAAGTACGAAGAATTACCGGAATATTTGGTTGATGCTTTAATTGCTACCGAAGATGAGCGTTTTCGTTCGCATTCGGGTATAGATGCCCGTGGAACCATGCGTGCTATTTTCAGTGCAGGATCAAGTGGTGGTGCAAGTACCATTAGCCAGCAGCTTGCAAAAAATCTATTTCATGGAAGTTCGGGTTCAAGTAACAAGCTTTTTCGTGTAATTCAAAAAATCAAAGAGTGGATCATTGCTGTAAAATTAGAACGTCAGTACACCAAAAACGAAATCATTGCCTATTATCTAAATACGGTAGATTTTGTCAGTAATGCGTACGGTATCCGTTCGGCAGCCAACATCTATTTCAATAAAGAGCCTAAAAAACTAACGGTTGAAGAAGCGGCTGTTCTGGTAGGAATGCTTCAGGCACCTTCTCGTTACAATCCGCGTTTTAATCCGGATCGTGCAGAAAACCGTAGAAATATTGTTTTGGCGCAAATGGCTAAAAATGGTAAAATTACCGAAGCCGAAAAAGAAAAATATCAGGCAAAGCCTTTAAAAATAAATTATACACCAGAAACCCACACAAAAGGTTACGCAACGTATTTCAGAGAGTATCTAAGAGATTACATGCGTAAATGGGTAAAGGAAAATCCTAAAAAAGACGGATCAACGTATGATATTTACCGCGATGGTTTACGTATTTATACCACGATTGATTCGCGTATGCAGGAGTATGCAGAAGAAGCTGTAGAAATGCACTTGTCTAATTTGCAGAAAGAGTTCTTTAAGCAGCAAAAAGGTAATAAAAATGCTCCTTTTATTCAGATTAATCAAGCTGAAACGAATAAAATAATCAACAGAGCAATGCGTAATTCTGAACGTTGGCGCCAAATGAGTGCTCAAGGTAAAGAAGAAGAAGACATCATTAAATCGTTCGATGTAAAAACCAAAATGGCAATCTTTACATGGAAAGGTGAAAAAGATACGTTAATGACACCGCGCGATTCTATTGTTTACTACAAACATTTTTTACAATCGGGGATGATGTCTATGGAACCTATTACAGGTAATGTAAAAGCATGGGTTGGGGGTATCGATTATAAACATTTCCAATACGATCACGTAGCGCAAGGGGCACGTCAGGTAGGTTCTACCTTTAAACCATTTGTTTACGCAACAGCTATAGATCAATTGGGAATGAGTCCTTGTGATTATATTTACGACGGACCTTTTACCATGCCAAAAGGGCGTTATGGAATACAACAACCATGGTCGCCTAAAAATTCCGCAGGTAAATATTACGGTTCGGTAACAATGAAATATGCTTTGGCGCAATCTTTAAACACCGTAACGGCTCGTTTAATGGATAGGGTAGGACCAAAAGCAGTAATCGATTTATGTCGCGATTTAGGAGTGAAATCAGATATTCCGGCTTCACCAGCAATTGCATTAGGTGCAGTAGAAATTACCGTTAGCGATATGGTTGCAGCATATAGTACATTCGCCAATCAGGGAGTTTACGTAAAACCACGCTTTGTAAATAAAATTACCGATAAAAACGGTGTTGTTTTGTTTGAATCCAAAGCCGAAACGCGCGATGTTATGAATAAAGACATTGCATACGGTATTGTAAAACTGTTAGAAGGTGTTACAGAAGGTGGATCAGGCGGACGTTTACGCTATACAGGATCGGGCGGTGCAGGTTACCACACAATGACAGGTTATCCGTATGCCTTTAAAAACCCTATAGCTGGTAAAACCGGTACTACACAGAACAATTCAGATGGTTGGTTTATTGGTATGGTACCCAACTTAGTAACGGGTATTTGGGTTGGTAACGAAGACCGTGCTGCACATTTTAAATCAACTGTGTATGGTCAGGGTGCAACAATGGCATTACCAATTTGGGGTATCTTTATGAAGAAGTGTTATGCCGATAAAACGCTTTATGTGTCCGATGAGGCTTTTGAGCGACCTTCAAACCTAAGTGTTTTGGTTGATTGTTGGAAACGTGCAGCAAATGACTCTTTAATTGATGGCAGCGAAAAGAGAGATAGTTTAGCACCACCAACCGAAAGCGTACCTAAGGAATTTAACTTTTAATATTTAAAACGACTTCAGAATAAGAAGTCGTTTTTTTTTATATTTTTATACTCTTAACAATCTCAATAATTATGATTAACAAAAAGGTTGCAAATGCACAAGAGGCATTACACGATGTACAAGATAATCAAACCATTATGGTTGGCGGATTTGGGTTAAGCGGAATTCCCGAAAATTCAATTGCCGAGTTGGTTCGAAAAAATATTACAGGTTTAACCTGTATTTCCAATAACGCAGGTGTTGATGATTTTGGTTTGGGTTTGCTTTTACAAAATCGTCAGGTAAAAAAAATGATCGCTTCGTACGTAGGTGAAAATGCAGAATTTGAACGTCAGATGTTAAGTGGCGAATTAGATGTTGAATTAACTCCACAAGGAACATTGGCAGAAAAATGCCGAGCGGCACAAGCTGGGATTCCGGCGTTCTTTACCCCGGCGGGCTACGGTACCGAAGTTGCCGAAGGTAAAGAAACACGTGAGTTCAATGGTAAAATGTATGTGATGGAAGAGGCTTATAAAGCAGATTTTGCCATTGTAAAAGCATGGAAAGGTGATGAAGCAGGAAACTTGATTTTCCGTGGAACAGCACGTAATTTCAATGCAAATATGGCGGGTGCAGGTAAAATTACCATTGCCGAAGTAGAAGAATTAGTGCCGGCAGGTGCGTTAGATCCTAATCAAATCCATATTCCGGGAATTTACGTAAAGCGCATTTTCCAAGGATCAAACTACGAAAAAAGAATTGAACAACGAACTGTACGCAAAAGAGATTAATTATGGCATTAGATAAAATAGGCATTGCAAAACGCATTGCTCAAGAATTACAAGACGGATATTATGTGAATTTGGGAATAGGTATTCCAACATTGGTGGCAAATTACGTTCCCGATGGAATGAACGTGGAATTTCAGTCAGAAAACGGTGTACTAGGTATGGGACCTTTTCCTTTTGAAGGAGAAGAAGATGCCGATATCATTAACGCAGGCAAACAGACAATCACAACCTTGCCGGGTGCGGTTTTCTTTGATTCAGCTTTAAGTTTTGGTATGATCCGTTCACAACACGTAGATTTAACCATATTAGGCGCAATGGAAGTGTCTGAAAATGGAGACATTGCTAACTGGAAAATTCCTGGGAAAATGGTTAAAGGAATGGGTGGTGCAATGGATTTGGTAGCATCTGCAGAAAATATCATTGTGGCAATGATGCACGTAAACAAAGCAGGTGAATCAAAAATTCTAAAAAAATGTACTTTGCCGCTAACAGGTGTAGGCTGCGTTAAAAAAGTAGTAACAGAATTAGCTGTAATGGAAATAACAGAAAAAGGTTTTAAATTATTAGAACGCGCTCCGGGTGTTTCTGTAGAAGAAATCGTAAAAGCAACCGAAGCTAATTTAATTGTAGAGGGAACAATTCCTGAAATGAACTTTTAAAATTAAAAGGCTATGCAAAACGAAAATATAGAAATTAATGAAGATCAGGTTATAAACGATCCAAACCAACCGAAAGTAAAAATGCCGTTTGTTATCCGGTTAACGTGCGTTTTACTAAGTATTATTGCCTTGTTTTATATTTGTATAATAGGTAAATCAATACTTGTTCCTTTGGTCATGGGCTTTTTGGTATCCATGTTATTGTTGCCCTTGTCTAACTTTCAAGAAAAAAAGCTAAAGTTTCCACGTATTTTATCTTCTTTAATTTCTCCTATTTTATTCAGTTTAGCAGTAATAGCCGTTATATATTTTATTGCAACCCAGATGGCGCAGTTTACAGACGATTTACCTGAGTTTAAACAACAAATGGAAAAATTGTTTCACGAAGGGCAAGTTTTTGTATATGATAAATTTGGGGTGTCTGAACAGGAGCAGATCAGTTATATTCAGAAAAATGCTGAAGAAGTTCTAAAACGCGGATCAGGTGTGGTTGGTACGGCAGTTACATCATTAACATCCATACTGGCATCGTCAATGTTTGTGTTTTTGGGAATCTTTTTCTTTTTGTTATACCGCAGTCATTTAGTAAAATTCCTAATATGGTGTTTTCCGCCTGAAGATCAAACCAAAGTAAAAGAAGTTATTACAGAAATTCAAAGCATTATTAAGCAATATATTTTTGGATTGTTAATTCAGGTAGTAGCAGTTTCAGCTTTAATGTTCATTGCTTACAGCATTATAGGTATAAAATACGCTTTGTTATTTGCAGTACTTTGCGGGGTATTGAATTTAATACCTTACATAGGTATATTTACTGCAACAGTATTAGCGGCAGTGGTAACTTTGGCAACGGGTGAACCTATACAGGCACTTTGGGTAATTGTTGCGGTAGTGGTTGTTAATTCAATTGATGGTAACATCATTACGCCGAAAATCATTGGTTCAAAAGTAGCATTAAATTCATTTGTAGTATTGTTTGGCATTGTTATAGCCGAATCGATCTGGGGTATTGCGGGTATGTTTTTAGCCATTCCTATATTGGCAATTTTTAAAATTATTTTCGATAATGTAGAGGGATTGCGACCGTATGGATTTGTGCTAGGAGAAGACAATGCACCAACCCCTTTGTTTGAAAAATATTATGATAGATATATATATCGTAGAAAACCTAAAGATGAAGAATTGCCTAAAGTTTTACAAACCGAAGAGCAAAATCATCAGGAAAATGAACAAAAAAATAATCAAGAAAACGAATAGTCTATTAATACAAAAAATCCATCTTTACGGTGGATTTTTTGTATTTAAACCAATGTTCTTTGTAAAAAAGTTTTAATAAATTAAAGTACATAGTTTATAAATTATTTTTTCGTATTGTTTTACTTTTGTAAAAAATTATTAAATGGAATTTGCAAAAGTTATATTAAAGCAAGGAAAAGAAAAATCGATTTTACGTAAACACCCATGGGTTTTTAGTGGTGCGGTGTATGGAGTAACAAATGAATTGGAAGACGGACAAACAGTTGATGTTACCAGTTATGATGGTAATCATTTGGCAACAGGTTTTTACAGCAATAAAGGAAGTATTGTGGTACGCATTTTAACTTTTAACAATGAAATTTATAATGATGATTTCTGGGAAAACCGATTAAAGGCTGCCTGGGATTTACGTTTAAAGCTTTTTAATATAGAAGAAACCAATGCTTTCAGGCTGATTCACGGTGAAGGCGACGAAATTCCGGGGTTGATTATCGATTATTACAATAAAAATTTTGTGTTGCAGGCGCATTCTACCGGAATTTATCTGAACATAAAGAAAATTGCAGAAGCCATACAAAAATGTTTTCCCGATTATTGTGAAACCATTTATTGTAAAAGTTCCAACACCTTACCAAACACGGGTACTGATTTTCATTTATTTGGATCAGCAACCGAAACTATTGCAAAAGAAAACAACATTCAATTTCATGTAAACTGGGTAGAAGGACAAAAAACAGGTTTCTTTTTAGATCAGCGTGAAAACCGAAAATTGTTAGAAAGATATACAGCAGGGAAAAAAGTTTTGAACACCTTTTGTTACACAGGTGGTTTCTCTATTTATGCAATGAATGCTGGTGCCAATTTGGTTACTTCTGTTGATATATCTGAAAAAGCAGTTAAGTTAGCAGCACAAAATATGGAGTTAAACTTCCCCAATAGCAACCACCAGGCAGTTGCATCTGATGTTTTTGAATTTCTAAAGGAAAACAAGAACCAGTACGAAGTAATTGTTTTAGATCCACCCGCATTTGCTAAAAACATTAAAAGCAAACACACAGCAACACAAGCTTACAAACGCTTGAATAGTGCCGGTTTAAAAACAATTACAAAAGGAGGCTTTTTGTTTACTTTTTCTTGCTCGCAGGTTATAGATGAGGTTCTTTTTTACAATACCGTAGCCGCTGCTGCAATAGAATCGGGTAGAAAAGTACGAGTTTTACACAAACTTTCACAAGGACCCGACCATCCTGTAAATATGTTCCATCCGGAAGGATCCTACCTGAAAGGTTTGGTTTTATATGTAGAAGAATAAGCTTCCCGATAATCATTTAAAATAATTAAACTCGCACCAATTTTGTGTGAGTTTTTTTGTGTAGAACAAATTCTACTTTTTAGATGAATTTGTTCTATATAATTATCTTTTTGATGTACTTAATTTTGTAAAATAAATATTAAAAATTATGAAAAAAACAATCTTATCGCTTATTACAGTGTGTGCAATAGGGTTTATAGCTGTATCATGTTCAGATGACGATAAACCGGTACAAACAAAACAGAGTCTGTTAGTGGGCAAATGGAATTATATGGAAGAATTAGCATTAGATGCAAACGGTAACGTGGTTTCAACTTATAAAGAAGATAACGGAGTATGTCCGTCTGATATTTTTAATTTCAAAAGCGATGGTGCTTTACAGAATACCGATTATGATTTCAGCACAAATACCAGCGAATGCAACGGACAAACCTTAAATGGAAAATGGAATATTACAGGCGATACCTTTAAACTGGCATTAGGTTCAGAGGAAGATTCTTTTGAAATAAAAAAACTTACTGACAATGTTTTTGAAATTCAAAGACCGTTAACAAGAGAAGAAGAAGAGGATTATGAATTAAATGTTGTTTCATTGAAATTCGTTTTTAAAAAGTAAATAAAACACTTATTTTTATTTTTTGGGCTTGGGTTTTTACTCAAGTCCGTTTTTTTGGGTTGACCTATTGCGTATGGTTTAAAATTTATGCATTTTATTTTTAATGCTTCAGAGTAATGATAAACTAAATGTTAATAGTAAGCTATATTATTAACTGAGAATTTGTGCGTGTAAAAAAATAACTTATATTTATATAAACAATTAAAAATTTGTATATGAAAAAACTAGTTTTATCAGCATTATTCGCATCAAGTATCTTAGTAGTATCTTGTCAGAAAAAAGAAGCGGTAGTAGAATCAGAATCAACAACAGAAACAACTACTACAACTGACCCGGCTATGGGAACAGAAACTACAACTACTACTACAGAAACAACTTTAGAAGTACCTAAATTTAGTTCTCCGGAAGTTCAAAAATTTGCAGAAGAATATACTGCATATGCAAAACAACAAATGGAAGCAGTAAAATCCGGAGATGCTGCAAAAGTATCAGAATTACAGGCGAAATCAGCTGAGTGGACTAAGAAACAGACCGAAATTGCTGGAAAATTAACAGCAGAAGATGCTAAATTGTGGCAAGATTACAGTACGAAGTTAACAGATCAACTTCAAGCGGCTACAGTAGTAAAATAATATTAAATTATAATTAATTAGAAAGACAGAGTGTTTGCTCTGTCTTTTTTTATGAGAATGTTTCAAATTTTTTGTTATATTTATAAATCAATCAATAAAATTAAATCATATGAAAAAGATAATTTATCCAATGTTATTATCGGTTGTGTTTTTAACAGCCTGTAAAAAAGAAGAAAATAAAATTCAGGAACCAATGACCGATCCGCCGGTAGAAAATGTAAATGATGCTCCGCAAACTACAGCAGAAGATATTGCAGTTCCTTCGTTCAAATATGCCGAAGCAGATCAGTTTGCACAAGAGTACAATACTTTTGTACAAGAGTATTTAACGGCTCAGAGAAACAACGATTCAGAAGCCATTAAAGTATTAGGAACAAAACTAAATCACTTTCAAAAAAGAGGTGTAGAATTAGCTAAGCGTGTTCCGCAAGATGAAGCTGTTGCATTTCAGGATTTCATCAACCGGTTAGAAACATACATAAAATAAAAAAGGTTCGATTGTAATTTACAATCGAACCTTTTTTATTTTATTAAAGAAATAGATTTTTAATTTGCTAAATTTTTCAATTCATTTAGTTTAATAATTTTTATTTTTTTACCTTTTAAATCTATAATTCCCAATTTTTTTAATTCTGCCAGTAAACGAATGCAGCTTTCGGTTGCAGTACCAACCATACTGGCTATTTCTTCACGGCTTAATTGTAAATTTAAAAAACCTTCGGTATCGGTTCCAGAGGTACCCTGAATACTTAATAACGCCTGAGCCAAACGTTCTTTAACTGTTTTATGAGTGTGGTTAATGGCAAAATCGGTGGCGTAGTTCAAATTCTGGCAAACGTCTTTGGTAACTTCAAATGAAAAGTTTTTATTGGTATTTATAAAACCTAATATTTCGTTTTTGGGAATAAAGCAAACACGCATATCTTCAACGGCAACGGCACTTAATGTAGATTTTTATCGAGTTAAAATAGCAGTTTGCCCTAATAAATCTCCCTTTGTAATCAGTTTTAAAATGGTATCTTTTCCGTTTGAATTCATCTTAACTAATTTGCAAGTACCTTCTTTAATGCAGTAAACACCGTTCATGACATCACCTTCGTTAAAGATAACCTCATTTTTTTATAATAAAACTGTCTTTACATTGTGCTAAATGAATTAGCTCATTCTTTGACAACACCTTTAAAGAACTCAATTCTCTTACAATACATTGCTCACACTTGCCCATTAAATTAGTTTTTACAAATATACTATTATTATGACAATTATCATTTTTTTTGACATAACGTCTTTGCAATTTTGTGTAAGGTATAAAGCAAAATAAAAATGTTAAATTGTTATCATTGCGGAAATGATATTGTTGAAAATGGGGTGATTTTTTTAACGATAAAAATTTCTGTTGCCAAGGTTGTCAAACGGTTTATGACTTGTTTTCAGAAAACGGTTTAACCACTTATTACGATTTTGAAAAAAATCCGGGTACGGCTCCAAAAAATATTGCCGCAAAATACAAATATTTAGAAAACCCTGATATTGTTGACAAACTGCTTGATTTTAAAGAAGGAGCTACAGAAATTGTTCGTTTTTATATTCCGCATATTCATTGCAGTTCCTGTATTTGGATTTTAGAAAACTTAAATATTTTAAACAGCGCCGTAACTCATTCGCAGGTAGTTTTTTCGCAAAAAAAAGTAAGCATTACCTATAAGAAATTTCTTTAAAAGATATAGTGTTGCTTTTGGCATCAATCGGTTACGAACCCTACATAAGTTTAGAACACTATGATGCCAAGCCAAAACTGATAGACCGAAGTTTGCTTTACAAAATAGGCATTGCTTTTTTTGGTTTTGGAAATATTATGCTGCTGTCGTTCCCCGAATATTTTAATGTGGAAGATTTATGGATGAACCAATACCGCGATTTCTTTAGATATTTCAACATTCTTCTAGCATTGCCTGTTTTCCTGTACTCAGCAACACCTTACTACAAATCGGCATATCACAGCATAAAAACAAAAGCTTATAATATTGATATTCCTATGGCATTGGGAATCATTGTAATGTTTGTGCGCAGTTTGGTAGATATCTTTTTTCAAGACGGTGCCGGATTTTTAGACAGTATGTGCGGATTGGTCTCTTTTATACTTTCGGGCAAATTGATCCAACAGACAACCTACAATTTCTTGTAGTTTGAACGTGATTATAAATCGTACTTTCCTATTGCGGTAACGAAAATCGAGCAACAGAAAGAGGTACCGATTCAGGTTTATGAGATCGAAAAAGGAAATCAATTATTAATTCGCAATAAAGAACTTATTCCTGTTGATGCCATTCTACTATCTGATACCGCTTTTATCGATTATAGTTTTGTAACAGGTGAAGCTGTTCCTGTGGAAAAAAAATCGGGTGATAAAATTTATGCTGGTGGAAAACAGGTAGGTAACGCAGTAACGGTTGAAGCCATAAATACAGTTTCGCAAAGTTATTTAACACAATTGGGGAGCAATAAGGTTTTCCAGAAAAAGGTATCTCAAAAAATAAAAACCATTACTGATAGAGCCAGTTATATCTTTACACCTGTTTTGTTAAGCGTCGCAGTGATTGGTTTTATAGTTTGGAGCTTGACTAGTTTTAACGATGCGTCTAACATTTTAACTGCTGTTTTAATTGTTGCGTGTCCGTGTGCACTGGCTTTAACCGCACCGTACACTTGGGGGAACGTTATCAGGTTAATGGGAAAACGAAAGTTTTATTTGAAGAATACTGCCGTAATTGAACAGCTTTCTAAAGTTGATACGATGGTCTTCGATAAAACCGGAACATTAACATCTAACAACAATTAGGAAATTAAGTATGTAGGTGACCAGTTGTCAAAAGATGATCTAATCGCGGTTAAAAATGTTGTTCGCGGATCCAACCATCCTTTAAGTCGGCGTTTGTATTTAATTTTACCTGAAGCCGCAATTGAAAAACCTTTGAATTATAAAGAAATCCCTGGAAAAGGTATTGTTGGTAATTTTGAAAATCAGGATGTAAAAGTAGGGTCGGCAAGCTGGGTTGAAGCAAGTGAAGATTCGCAAATCAATCAAACCAAGGTTTATATAAGTATAAATAACATTGTAAAAGGTTTTTACGTGTTTGAGAATCAGTATCGCTCATGCATAAAAGATTTGTTTGAAACGTTAAAAGATAGAAATTATAATTTATTTGTTCTTTCGGGCGATAATAGCGGCGAACAGCGTATGTTAGAACGTTTGATGCCAAAAAATACGACATTGGTTTTTAATCAGAAACCTGAAGATAAACTACAATTTATTAAAAAATTGCAAACAACAGGAAAAAACGTTTTAATGATAGGCGATGGCTTAAATGACGCCGGAGCTTTAGCGCAAAGTAATGTAGGAATATCTGTTTCGGAAAATATAAATGTTTTTACCCCGGCAAGTGATGCTATACTTGATGCAGTTTCGTTTAACAAATTGGCTTACTTTTTAAAGTTTTCTAAAAAGGCAATGAAAACCATTAAAATGAGTTATTGCTTGGCAATTACTTACAATGTTGTAGGGTTAAGTTTTGCATTAACCAATAATTTATCACCTTTGGTTGCAGCTATAATTATGCCTTTAAGTACCGCAACGATTATAAGTTTTGTAACGGTTTTGAGTAATTATTTTGCTCGTAAACAGTAATTTATTTCTTAAATAAATATTTAAGATAAACTGACATTTATCATATTTTATTTAATCAGCCGATTATAATTTTGGACAAAGATTTAAGGTATGGGCGTAATTTACATTTTAATATGTATTAGCATATTTGTAGCAGCCGTTTTTCTGACCCTCTTCATAAAATCAGTAAAAAGCGGACAATTCGATGATCAGTATACACCATCGGTGAGAATGCTGTTCGACGATGAGATCAAAGAAAAAAAAGGAAAAAAACAAAAACAATCAAATTAATTATTATTTATGGAAGTGCAACAATTTTATTACGATAACAAAATTGTTAAGAAGTTCCTGTATGCTGCAATACTTTTCGGAGTTGTAGGTATGCTGGTAGGGTTGCTTTTAGCAATTATGTTTATATTCCCGAACATCACAGACAATATTCCGTGGTTAAGTTTCGGTAGACTTCGTCCTTTACACACCAATGCGGTTATTTTTGCATTTGTGGGTAATACCATTTTTGCAGGCGTTTACTACTCATTGCAACGTTTGCTAAAAGCCAGAATGTATAGCGATCTTTTAAGTAACATAAATTTCTGGGGATGGCAGCTTATTATTGTGGCAGCAGCTATTACACTGCCTTTAGGTTATACATCGTCTAAAGAATATGCCGAATTAGAATGGCCTATTGATATTGCTATTGCAGTTGTTTGGGTTGTTTTTGGTATTAATATGATTATGACCATTATTAAGCGTAGAGAGCGTCATCTGTATGTTGCTATTTGGTTTTACCTGGCAACGTTTGTTACAGTAGCTGTTTTGCATATTTTTAATAATATTGAACTTCCTGTGAACATGTGGAAATCATATTCGGTTTACGCAGGTGTGCAAGATGCTTTAGTGCAGTGGTGGTATGGTCATAATGCAGTAGCATTTTTCTTAACAACTCCGTTTTTAGGATTAATGTATTACTTTCTACCTAAAATTGCCAACCGTCCGGTTTATTCGTATCGTTTGTCAATCATTCACTTTTGGTCGTTAATCTTTTTATATATCTGGGCAGGTCCTCACCATTTGTTGTACACGGCACTTCCGGAATGGGCACAAAACTTGGGTGTAGTATTTTCTGTAATGCTTATTGCACCGTCTTGGGGTGGTATGATCAACGGATTGCTAACGCTTCGTGGTGCTTGGGATAAAGTTAGAACAGAGCCCGTACTAAAATTCTTCGTGGTTGCAATTACCGGTTATGGTATGGCTACTTTTGAAGGACCGATGCTTTCTTTGAAAAATGTTAACGCAATTGCCCATTACACAGACTGGATAGTAGCGCATGTACACGTTGGTGCATTGGCTTGGAACGGATTTATGGCATTCGCCATTATGTATTGGTTGTTGCCAAGAATTGCAAAAACAGAATTATATTCTAAAAAACTGGCAAACTTCCATTTCTGGATCGGTACGTTAGGTATCATTCTTTATACCATTCCTTTATATGTAGCAGGTTTCAGTCAGCACATGATGTGGAAACAGTTCAACCCAGACGGAACATTAAAATACGGTAACTTTTTAGAAACTGTAACGGCTATTATGCCAATGTACGCTATGCGTGCGGTAGGTGGATCGTTATATTTAATTGGTATTCTGGTTCTTGTTTACAATATTTACAAAACAATGGCTGCTGCACCAAAAGTAGAAGACGAATTGGCAGAAGCTCCGGCATTATCACAAATTTCTCCAAAACGTGTCCGTGGTGAAAGATTCCATGCATGGTTAGAACGTAAACCAATTCAGTTAACCATTTTAGCAACAATAGCTATTCTTATAGGTGGAATTATTCAGATTGTACCAACATTGGTGGTAGATTCTAACATTCAAACCATATCAAGTGTAAAACCATATACACCGTTAGAGTTAGAAGGTCGAGATCTTTATATCCGTGAAGGTTGTGTGAACTGTCACTCGCAAATGGTTCGACCATTCAGAAGTGAAGTAGAACGTTACGGCGAATACTCAAAATCTGGAGAATATGTATATGATTATCCGTTCTTATGGGGATCAAAACGTACCGGACCTGATTTACACCGTTTAGGTGCCAAATATTCAGACAACTGGCATTTCAATCATATGTACGATCCACAAAGTACCTCACCGGGATCAATCATGCCAGGTTACAAATGGTTGTTTGATAACGAAGCGATGAATCTTTCTGAAGTAGAAACTAAAATGCGTGTTATGCAGAAATTGGGAGTTCCTTATACCGATGAAGAAATTGCGAACGCTAAAAAATCGATCCAAATTCAAGCACAAAAAATTGAGGAAAACCTAAAGAGCGATCCTGATTTTGTAAAATCGTACGAAGCTAGTAAAAAAGCTGCCGAAGCAAACGGTGAAAAATTTGTTCCGATGAGTGAAAGAG
>JBEBXJ010000020.1:0-26959 GCA_040391685.1 Paenimyroides baculatum | reverse complement strand
TACATAACGGAAAAGTTGTAGTTGACAGCCCTTCTATTGTAGCTCGCGATCGCGTATCGGGAAAGATAATTGCTGTGGGTAAAGAAGCCAGCTTAATGCAAGGTAAAACACATGATAATATTAAAACTATTCGTCCGTTAAAAGATGGTGTTATTGCAGATTTTGATGCTTCAGAAAAAATGATCAGTCTGTTCATTAAAAGCATCCCTGCTTTAAAAAAGAGATTGTTTACACCGGCATTGCGCATGGTTGTTTGTATCCCATCGGGAATTACAGAAGTTGAAATGCGTGCTGTTAAAGAATCATGCGAACGTGTAAACGGTAAAGAAGTTTATTTAATACACGAACCTATGGCAGCAGCTATCGGTATCGGTGTTGATATCATGCAACCTAAAGGTAACATGATTGTTGATATAGGTGGTGGTACTACCGAAATTGCTGTTTTGGCATTAGGCGGTATTGTTTGTGATAAATCGGTTAAAATTGCCGGTGATGTTTTTACAAACGATATTATTTACTATATGCGTACACAACACAATTTATTTGTAGGTGAAGGAACTGCCGAAAAAATTAAAATTGAAATTGGTGCTGCCATTGAAGATTTAGATCAGGGACCGGAAGATTTAATGGTTCAAGGTCGTGACTTGTTAACAGGTAAACCAAAACAGGTAAACGTATCTTACAGAGAAATTGCCAAAGCGTTAGATAAATCTATTCAGCGTATTGAAGATGCCGTAATGGAAACATTATCGCAAACTCCACCAGAATTAGCTGCCGATATTTACAACACAGGTATTTATTTAGCAGGTGGTGGGTCTATGTTAAGAGGTTTGGATAAACGTATCTCTCAAAAAACAGATTTACCGGTTTATATTGCAGAAGATCCTTTACGTGCAGTTGTTCGTGGAACAGGAATCGTAATTAAAAATATAGAAAAGTTCAAAAGCATCCTTATAAAATAATACCGCAAATTCAGTATGCAGCAAATCATATATTTTATAACAAAAAACAGTACTAAACTACTGTTTTTGCTGCTTTTAGTAGTTTCATTGTATTTAACGGTACAAACGCACTCGTATCATCAAAGTCAAATGCTGCACAGTGCCAATGTTGTTTCGGGTACCATTTATGAAAAAACCAATAGCATTACCGAATATTTACATTTAAAAGACGAAAACAACCGTTTGGCAGAAGAAAATGCCAAAATGAAACAGATTCTATACAACAGCCAGCTGATTTTAGACAGTACCTTTGCCGTGAATCCTGAAATACGTATTGCACAAGATTACAAGCTTTTTAATGCAAAAATCATTAAAAATTCGTTTTACAAAAAAGAAAACTACTTAACCATTAAAGGCGGTAAGGCTAACGGTATTAAGAAAGATATGGGTGTAATTAACTCTAAAGGAGTTATAGGAATCATTGAAAATGTTTCTAAAAATTATTCCACTATACAAAGCATACTGAACACGCACACAAAAATTAGTGCTAAAGTTAGCAACACCAACCATTTTGGAACTATTACGTGGGACGGAAAAAACACAGGCTACGTGCAGTTAACAGATATTCCCAAACTGGCGGCACTACGCAAGGGCGATTCTATTGTAACAGGTGGAATCTCGACTATTTTTCCTGAAAACGTACCGGTTGGAGTGGTTGACAAGGTATTTACATCTAAAAATTCGAATTTTTACACCATCAGCGTGCGCTTGTTTAACGATATGACCAACATTAGTTCGGTATATTTAATTGAACACGTACACATTAAAGAGATTTTAGAACTTGAAGAACAAACAATAAGCAATGAATAATACAACTATTTTAAATACGTTCCGTTTTATTGTTCTTGTCTTTTTTCAGGTAACAGTATTCAACAATATCCATTTTTTTGGATATGTAACTCCGTACCCGTACATTTTATTTATACTATTATATCCATTAAATACAAACCGACATTTGTTTTTAATTTTTAGTTTTTTGCTAGGATTAATTTTAGACACTTTCAATAACTCAGGCGGTGTGCATACTACAGCGTGTATTACGTTGGCTTTTTTTAGAGAAAATCTGTTAAAAATGGCATTTGGTTACAGTTACGAATTTCACATGATGCGTATTACCGATAAAATCTCATCAGAATTAGTAACCTATGTTATTACCAGCGTTTTAATTCATCATACCATTTTAATTAGTTTAGAAGTTTTTAATTTTAACTTTATTTTGGAGATCTTATTGCGCATTGTAACATCATCGGCATTTACCATCATACTGATCTTCCTGATTATCGGGTTAATTAAATCGCCTCGAAAATGAGAAAGCTTCTGTTTCCCATAATTGTACTGACTGCGGCGATAATCATTGTTGCAAGGCTTTTTTATTTACAGATTGTCGATGATTCTTTCTTGAAAAAAGCAGATATCAACGCCTTGAAAATCGTGTACGAATATCCGGAACGCGGCTATATTTACGACCGTACCGGACAACTTATGGTAGCAAACCAACCAAGTTATGATATCATGGTTATTCCCCGCGAGGTTAAAAATATCGATACACTGGAACTTTGCAATATTTTAGAAATTACAAAAGATGATTTTCTAAAAAAAGTAGAAAAAGCAAAAGTATATTCTCCACGTTTACCATCAGTTTTTCTGGCTCAACTTACCAAAACAGAATTCGCTGCATTTCAGGAAAAGATCCGTCATTTTAAAGGATTTTACATTCAAAAGAGAAATTTACGCGATTATCAGGTTGATTTTGGTGCGAATGTATTTGGGTACATCCGTCAGATCAACGAAATGGAGCTAGAGAAAAGACCTTACTACAAATCGGGTGAATTAATAGGTATGCGTGGCGTAGAGCAGGCTTATGAAGAAGATTTACGCGGGGTCCGCGGGGTTCATTATATTCAGAAAGATAAATTCAACAAAGAAATAGGTCCTTTTAAAGAAGGAATTTATGATACCATTGCCGTAAAAGGAAACGATGTTACCATTACCATTGATAAGGATCTGCAAAAATATGGCGAAGAATTAATGATTCGAAAACGAGGCGGTATTGTGGCAATTGAACCTAAAACAGGCGAAATTCTGGCATTGGTTACAGCCCCGTCTTACGATCCAAATCTGCTTGTAGGTCGTGATCGTTCTAAAAATTATGTAAAAATTGACAGTATTCCGGGAAAACCGTTTTTCGATAAAGTATTACAGGGGCAATTTGCCCCGGGATCTCCATTTAAAATTTTAACCGGTTTAATCGGTTTGCAAGAAGAAGTAATTGATACGCAAACTCGTTTTCCTTGCAGTCATGGGTTTTATTTAGGTGGTCGATTTATAAAATGTCACGATGTTGGTAGCTGGAATTTACATCCGGCAATAGCAAAATCATGCAACACTTATTTTTCGCAAACCTATTTACGAATTGTAGGCAAATATCCTACAGCATCACAAGGAGTTGATGCATGGAAATCGCATTTAGAAAGTTTCGGGTTAGGACAATATATGGGTTACGATCTTCCGTCAGGACAAAAAGGAAGAATTCCAGGATCAGATCTATACAACAAAGTATATAAAGGCTGGAATTGGAAAGGACCTACCATTGTATCAAACGCAATTGGTCAGGGCGAAGTTGAAATGACCCCTATTCAGCTGGCAAATGTAATGTGTGCCGTGGCGAATGAAGGGTATTACTACACGCCTCACATCATCAAAAAAATTGAAAATAAACAGATTGATAAATCGTTCGTTCAAAAAAAACAAACAACAATTGATAAACAACATTTCCGTCCGGTTATTGAAGGCTTGGCAGAGGTTTATTTATCGGGAACAGCCAGCAGATTACAAGTTCCGGATATTAGCATTTGTGGTAAAACGGGAACGGTAGAAAACTTTGCAACAGTAGACGGAGAAAAAGTAAAACTGCAAGACCACTCGGTATTTTTAGCTTTTGCACCTAAAGAAAATCCTAAAATTGTAATTGCTGTTTTTATTGAAAACGGAAGTTGGGGAGCAAGCTGGGCGGGTCCTATTGCCTCTTTAATGATCGAAAAATATTTAAAAGGCAACATTACACGTACCGATTTGGAAAAACGTATGTTAGCCGGAGATTTATCTGCAAACTATATTTTAAGAGATATATCGGATAAACAGCAAGAAGAAAAAGAGCGTTTAAAACGTTTGGAAAAAGAACGTCAGTTAAAATTAAAAGCCCAGCAAAATGGTAAAAACTAAACATTTAGAAAACCAGAGCGTCATTGCAAATGTTGATTGGTTAAGCATATTTTTGTATGTTGTGCTTGTTATTTTTGGCTGGATGAACATTTACTCGGCTTCATTACCATTAGAGGAAATTTCTATTTTTGATTTAAGCCAAATCTACGGAAAACAATTATTATTTATAGGATTGACAATTCCTGTGATCATCGTGATACTTTCGTTAGATACAAAAGTATACGAAAAATATTCGCTTATTTACTACATAATCGGTATTGTTTTGTTGATGGGATTATTTGTTTTTGGAAAAAGCATTAAGGGGCAGACTAACTGGTATCAGTTTGGTGGCATCAGCCTGCAACCGTCTGAATTTGCCAAAATAGGCACCGCTTTGTTTCTTTCTAAATACATAACCGAAAGTCAGACTACTTTTCAAACACTCAAAGAACAAGCTATTGCAATGGGAATCATTTTTTTACCCGTTGCCTTTATTATGTTGCAACCCGATGCCGGTTCGGCAATGATTTTTGCAATTCTGTTTCTGGTACTGTATCGTGAAGGTTTTCCCAGCTGGTATTTATGGACAGGCTTTTTAGCCATTATACTTTTTATTCTGGCGTTGGTAATACAACCTGTCTTTTTAATTCTGCTGATAGTTTTAGGATGTGGCATTCACTTTTTCTACAACAAAACCATTAGTAGAAACCCTTTTATCTATGCTATTTTGGCGATAGTAATGAGTGGTTTTGTGTATTCTGTTGATTATGTTTTTGATAATGTTTTAGAACCACACCAAAAAGACCGTATTAATGTTTTACTTGGCGATGAAGTAGATATGAAAAAAGAAGGTTATAACCTTAATCAGTCAATGATTGCCATTGGTTCGGGTGGCTGGATAGGCAAAGGATTTTTAGAAGGAACCCAAACCAAAGGCGGTTTTGTACCCGAACAACATACCGATTATATTTTTACAACCGTTGGAGAAGAATGGGGTTTTACCGGATCTATAATAGTAATTGCCTGTTTTGTAACTTTAATATTGCGTGTTGTTTACCTTGCAGAAAAACAAAAAAACACTTTTGCCCGAATTTATGGATATTGCGTAGCTGCCATTTTATTTATGCATTTCTTTGTAAATGTATCCATGCTTATCGGAATTTTTCCAACCATAGGTGTTCCTTTACCGTTTTTCTCTTATGGCGGATCAAGCTTAATTGCCTTTACCCTTTTACTTTTTATCTTTTTAAAATTAGATGCAAATAAGGTAAACGAATGGTAATATGGCATAAATTTTGCTTAATCAGAATTAAATTTTAATTTTATAAAAAATATTTACAAAATGAAAAAAATTGTTTTATTCTCTTGTGTAGTAATGGGCCTAAATTTTACAATGCACGCACAAGTAAACACTACACCTCAACAAAATAATATTAATACAACTACACAAGTTGTTAATGATACCCTTAAGGCTTTACCAGCCGTAGAAAATACTACTGCTACCGCAACAACATCTGCTGCAGCGGCTACAGCCACAGCAGTTGCCAGCAAAGCTAACTACGAGGAAGAAATATTAAAGGCTGAAAAAGCTCGACAAAAAGCTGAAGAAAAATTAGCAAAACAAGAAGCAGATGCTGCTAAACGTGCAAAGAAAAAAGCAGAATCGGAAGCTAAAGCTGCACAGAAAAAGCAAAAAGCTCATGAAAAAGAGCAAAAACAAAAGATAAAGGCTGAAGAGAAAGCAGCCAGCAAAGAAAAAGCCATTGCAAAAGCAGAAGGAAATCTTAAGAAAGCAGAGAACGATTTGCGTAAGGCAGAAATGAAATTGGAAGAATCTAAAAATGAATTTGAGCGTAAAAAGCTGAAAAACAAAATGGATTTTGAAAAAGAAATTAAAGAAAAATCTAAATTAGTGAAGATGGAAACAAAAATTTCAGAACTTAAACTAAAAGTAAACAAACAAGAGCTGGAAGTAAAAAAAGCCCAGATTAAATAATAAAAAACGACCTTGAAAATTCAAGGTCGTTTTTTTTATCTCTTCAATAAATATCTTATCACCGTTTCTGCACTGTGAAGTCCAAATAATCCCGGCATCCAGCTGTTTGTTCCAAAAAATGACTTTTTAAAGTTAGATCCATCGGTCATTTTTAAACTGCTTTCATCTGGCTTCTCTAGTGAAAACACTGCTTTAACACCCTTGCTCACGCCCATTTTTCGCAAACGTTTTCTTATAACTTTTGCTAACGGACAAACATCGGTTTTACTGATGTCTTTCACAACAACCTTACTAGCAAGCATTTTTCCGCCAGCGCCCATATTTGAAATAATTTTTACTCCTGCTTTTTTTGCTGCCACAATTAAATGTAGCTTTGGGGTAATACTGTCAATACAATCTAAAACGTAATCGAAATCTTTTGTTACAATTTCGGTAGCACGTTCGGGCGATAAAAACTCCTGAATACGTGTTAAATTCAATTCAGTATTTATATCCATCAGTCTGTCGCCTACTATTTCAACTTTAGGTTTCCCAATAGTTGAATGCAGTGCAGGTAACTGCCTGTTTATATTGGTAATATCAACGGTATCACCATCTACAATAGTAAGGTTTCCTACGCCTGCACGCACAATAAATTCTGCTGCAAACGACCCTACACCGCCTAAGCCCACTATTAAAACATTTGTTTTTTTTAATACTTCTAATCCTTCAGGTTTGAATAATAATTCTGCTCTTTCCTGCCAAACAGCCATTAAATAATAAATTGTGTAAATTTCTTCGATCGAAAAATCGATTCATTTTTACTGGTTAAAAACTCGGTTATAATTCTCTTCAATTATAGGTTCTAAATTTATATTTAAAACACTTTCCGCTTTGCCGTACACCTCAAAAATAGTTTGATCAATCATGTCGGTTTCCAAAAAAAGCTGTTGCAACGGAACGATTTTCAACACCTTTTCCAATTCAGGATTCAGCAATAAGTATTTCCCAAATGACAAATAAAATCCGTTCTTAACCAAACTTTCTGCCACCTGACTATTCTTTGAAAAACCGTGAATAACCATTGGTACGGTTAGTTTTAATTCTTTCTTAATCTCTATGATCTCCTGATAAGCGGCAACGCAGTGCAAAATTACCGGTTTTTTATATTTTTCAGCTAAAAGTAATTGCGGAATCAATAATTTTTTTTGAATTTCTATCGAAGTTTCTATCCGTTTGTCCAAACCGCACTCGCCTACTGCTTTAAATCCAGAGAGTTTAATTACGTTTTCAATTAGAGCCAATTCTTCCAAAAAAGTATTTTCGTTAAGATACCACGGATGAATACCCACCGTAAAATTGGGTAATTCTGTACTTATTTCGTTTGGATATTGATTTACCAACTCTACAATTTCGCTGTTGTTTGAAAAACTATGTGTATGAATGTTGTAGTGCATGATCTAAAATTTTACACCCGCAAGAATTTCAGTATGCAGAAAATTAACATCGGGAGTTATAGGGCACGAATACCCAACCGTGTAAGCACAATACGGATGATAGGCTTTATTAAAATCGAGCAAAATTTCGTTGTTGTCAGGAACTTCAATATCCAGATAACGCCCTGCACCGTACGTTTCATTACCGCTGGTTTCATCGATAAAAGGAAGAAACAAATGCTTTTTGTAACCTTTCTTCTTTATTAAATCGATGTTTTGATAAACTTCCAACTGAAAGTTTTTATTATTGATTGTAAAATGTAAAATACCGAAACGTTTGTAATTAGGTTTGTTTGTACCAGATGTTGGCATTTTAAAAATCAATTGTTTTTTTAAACGCTCTAACCTTGCCTTAACCACAAAATTTTTATTGTACGGATAGAAATTCAATCCCTTGAAACTCTTTAATTCTTCTTCTTTTAAAGGAGTTGTCTCTACATTAAAGTACGATTCGTTAAGTTCTTTCTGATACGCAAGAACATCATTTTCATTATGTTGAGAAAAAGTTAAATTGCTGTATAAAAGAAAAAAAATCAGTAATTTTCGCATGTTATTTTTTTTCAAAATTACTATTTATTTTGTTTAACTTTTAAATATTAATTGATATGAAAGATTTTAAAATTATTTGCTTTGCCCTTCTTTTTATTTTTACGGGATTTAACAGTTTTTCACAACAAACCAAACCGACAAACGGTCAGGAATTTGTTCAAAAAACATTTTCTGTTGAAATTAATGCAGATACAACATTAGATGATCTTAAAAAAATTGAACAAATGCTTCGAAATGGTTACAACGTTAGCGTCGCGTTTGAAAATGTAGAGATTGTAGATGACAAAATTGTTTCAATCCGCATGCAGCTTGTAAACGGCAATCAGTCGTTCATGAAGTCTGTTAACAATTACAACAGAGCCATTGATCCGTTTTCAATCACCCTTACTGAAGACGGAATCGGAAAATACTACGCCAGTTTACAGGGAAATTCTCCGCGAAATATTTTTAACTATTCAGGAAAAAATGCTTTTTCAGCATTCGATTCGTTATCTGAAAACAGTGCCAATTTACAGTCGGAATTTTCAAGCTTTGGTAATGAATTAGAACTAATGTATCAGGAAATACAGGCTTCACAGCAAAGATTTCAAGAGTTATTTAAAAGTTTTCAAAAGGAGGCAAACCAAACTACAGATCGCCCCAAGAATAATACAGCTACAAAAACACAAAATCAGTTAAAATAAATTACCCATGTTTTACGTTGTACTCTAAAACATAAAAACATGAAAAAACTTATTTGTTGTATTATTGGGTTAACCGGATTATTTGCAAGTGCGCAAGAAACAAAAGTAAAATTAGAGAAACCAGAACAAACTGTTTACGCAGTTAGATCAGTTGAATTCACAGGATCTAGTACAGGTTTAATAACGGTTTCGGGAAATTCTACTTTTAACGATTTAAAAGAAATTGAAAAAACGGCACAAGATTATGGGATAAGCATTTCATTTGTTAACCAGAAATTCAACAGAAATCAATTAGAATATACCGAACTTTTGTTTCTGAATAACGGAAAATGGGAAGCGTTAACTTTTGGAACTGAAGATTTAAGGTTGTTACCTTTTGGTATTTCTTTTTCAACCGATAAAAAAGAAGGTAAAGAAACTAGAAAATTTTCAATTAAAAACAATAAAAATGATCGCTCCGGAACTTCCTCTGATATCGTTTATCAAATTATATAACCAATAAAAAAGACTATCTGGAACTTTGTGCCAAATTATATTTAGTACGCCTTATGGTATGTAGATAAGACGTCACTTCGAGTAGTTTTTTGTTAAAAAAACGTATCGAGAAGTTGTTAATTATAAGTTCTCAACAAGCTTCGGTTCTCGATACGATTTTCTATCGAAAATCTACTCGAACTGACGAAGGGTTGATACATTCTCTTTGGTACAAGCTTTCCGATAATCATTTTTTTTAATTTTATCATAAAATTCCGAAATGAAAAAATACATCATCTTTTTTAGTTTTTCCTTATTATATGCTTGTTCAACAAAATCACAAGAAAGCAATTTTAAAGAAGCTTTTACTTTAGATAAAAAACATACCGAAGTTTCGGGAATGATTTATCACGAACCAACCCAGAAATTATGGATGCTTCAGGATAAAGGAAATCTGCCGGAATTATATGTTTATTCGGTTGATGGAATCTTTGAAAATACGGTTACTGTTAACAATCAGGAAAACACTGATTGGGAAGATTTATCACAGGATACCAACGGAAACATCTACATTGGGGATTTTGGAAATAACCACAACAAGCGGAAAGATTTACGTATTTTAAAAATTGATGAATCTGATTTGACTTCTAATTCGGTGAATGTGGCACAGGAAACTACATTTTATTACGAAGATCAAACCGATTTTCCTCCTAAAAAAAGTAATTTACTATATGATTGCGAAGCTTTTGTAGCTACCAATAATGCTTTTTATCTGTTTACAAAAAATCGTTCCAAAGGGTTTGACGGTACTTTTTTTGTGTACAAAATACCTAACAAAGCCGGAAATTTCAAAGCAGAAAAAATTGCTACTTTAGAAACCTGTAGTAAGTTTAAAAGTTGTGCAATTACCGGCGCAGCCCTGAATAAAAGCGGAAACGAAATTGCACTGTTAACACACGACAAAGTTTTATTAATTCCGTTTACAGACGATACTTCTTTTAAACAGGATAATATCACGATAAAAGAATTAGGTCATAATTCGCAAAAAGAAGCTATTACATTTAAAAACGATAAAGAACTTTTTATGGTAGATGAAAGTGAAAAAGGTAAAAAAGGCGGGAATGTTTTTACATTGAATTTAAACTAAAAAGTAAACCCAATGCCAAAACTTACCAGACTGTTTTCTTTACTGCTGAAAATTCCTGCGTGTGCCGTAAACGAATCTAAAGCATTTAACCACAAACCACCACCGTAACTGTGGTACCAACGATCGTTTGAATTTAGTTTGTTCCATATTTTACCGGTATCGTATCCTGCATAAAAACCATAGCTTAAAGGCAGTACGCCATTGGTAATGTGTTTCATTTTAAACCGAATATCCTGACTGGTTACAAACGATGTATCGCCCATGAAACGATGCTGACGGTAACCTCTCAATCCGTTATTTGCACCAATTGTTGCCGCCTGATAAAAATGATAATCGTCGCCAAAAATCTTTTCTAACAAATAAGTTGATGACCATGTTAGTTTTTTATCGTTAGAAATCGGCACTACAAAATTCAGTTTAGAATTCAAATACTGGTGTGTTTTATTAAAATCATCAACAAAAAAACGGTTTCCAAACAAAAACATGAATCCTAAACCTACAGTTGGTTCCTGTACATTGTCGTAATTTTCAAACTGATATTTTAATCGGGCACCAACGAAATCGGTTCTGTCATAAGAATCATTTAATTGTGTAATCAACTGTTCGTCAATCAAACGATTGTTTGTTTTTTCTATCTTGGTAGATTCGTAAGTTGCACCGATTAAAAACGAACTTCCGTTACGCCCTTTCCATTCGTAAGCCGGCTTAAATTCCAGCTGCGACGTTCTTACGCGGTAGTAATTATCCCTGAAAGCACTTTTATCGTAAGGAATTAAATTATCGATTCCGAAAAAGTTTCTGGTAAAGTTCGACGATGTTGCCAGAGCCTCTACATTCCAATATCCGGTGTTGGAATAATCTTTAAAACTACCTCTGTAAGCAGCAAAAATACCCGAAGTTGCAAAGTTGAACTTAACACGCAACTGGTGTTTTTGCGAATACGGATTTTGGTTAAATTTCTTCATTGTATAAGTTCCGTTTAAGCCTAACATAACTCCGTTATCACGATTATAACCTGCATCGGGCAAAATAGCAAGTACATTTAACGGTGCTTTGCGGTAATCGTACTGGTTTAAATTATACTGATCACGCAGCACAACACTTGCATTTCCTTTTTCTTGAATAGTAACCGGTTTTGAAGCGTAATCGAAAATTTTGGTGCTTGTTTTTGACGCAATATTGTACACATCGTGATTTTTACCACCTACAATTTTCAATCGTATCGATGATTTATCTCCCACCACTTTAATATTATCGTCGTCATCAAGTCCGTAAACCCAGAGTTCTTTTGTTGTTTTAGGCAGATATTTATAGGTAGCCACTAAAGTATCGCCTGTATTTTTATTTCGGTAATGATTAACAATCACCTCATTTTTTGATGTATTTACAATGAAGGTATCTTTTTTATTGGTTCCTACAACGATACCGTATTTGAATAATTCTTTATAATATTTACCTGAAAAAGTCACCAGTTTTGAACGGCGTTCTTTTAAAATCTCAATAATATCGTCGCTGTACTGATTTCTGATTTCTTTTGGCAAACTGTTAAATGCATCTTCTATAACTTTATCATTTAAACCGCTTACAACTTCTTGTGCAGTAGTTTGCCAATCTTGCAAGGTGGTATTTTGAAGAAAAACTTTATCTAACGGAAATGCCGATTTTGTTATCCAGCGCGGTTTTCCATAATTGCCCTTAAAGTTTTGCATGTGTCGGAGCGGATTCAATTTATTTGCCAGCATCAGTAGTTTTCCGTCGATTTTAGCAAATGCCTGATCGCGGTCTCTTGGTATTGGTTGATAAACCACTTCTTTACCTACTTTTTGTTCTACCCAGCGCCACTGGTCTGCATGCCTGTCCCAATCACCTATTAAAAAATCGAAAATACGGGCACGCAGATACATTTTATCATCTACCTTATATTTTTCGTCTTTTTCCAAATTTACCAGTAAATCCTGAGTGCTTATTATATCGTTTCCGTTTCCTAACGACGCTACTTTTACCTGTGATTTGTGCGGACGTTCTTCGATCATGTACAACTCGTTTCCATAGATTTCGTTGTATCTGCCTAAAGCATTTTGTTTGGGCACGAAATACAGTTCAGGATTGGTGTGATACAGATTAACCGCATCAGACAACTGCCCTAAAATAAAGGCAGTGTAAGGGTGTGAAGTGGTGTAGTAATCATCTATAAAATCAAGTACATAAGTATCTTCTAACTTATCTTCAATATAAGTATTTTTAAAAATGGCAGATTGTAAAAATTGTTTCGAGCTTTTTCGCAAACCTCTCATTACATATTGCTTGCCTTCTTTATCTTCTAACCTTAATGACAATGATTGATTCCCTCCGCCTGAAATTATCGGAGTTAAACCGCCGTGTAAAGTTTCAAGGTTTGCTACAGGCACGTTTACCTTTGTACCATAAATGCTGCGGTAGTGATTTCCGAATAAAAACCTGTAAGTATTAGATTTCTTTGTCGTTTCGGGTTTATACACCGATGCCATAGTGGTAGTTTCTGTAACCTCGGGAAATTTCCTGTTATAATCATCAGCGCACATAATTGTTTTTTGAAAAGCAATTTCTTCGCCCGAATCGGTCATTTTATGAATAAAAAGATCCACATTATTGTCTTCATACACCTTTAAAGTAGCAAATCCCAAGCTGCCAATGGTGTAGCTGATTGGTTGAACGCTTCTTGTTTCTTCGGTTTTTGAACCCGCCCCACTTATTAACTGCTTAATACCATCGTGTTCAATATACTGCAAATTGTGCTCGTGCCCCGAAACAAAAACCACCTGTTCCTGATTTTTTGTCAAAGTTTTTAATCGATCTACCATTATTCGGTAAAAAGTATACTGCATATCGGCAGGACTTGCCCCAGAGGTTTTACGCAGATAATTACCAATACTTCCTAAAATTGGCAATGGTACATTTTTGTAAGGAAAAATGTGGTTACGCAACGAAAAGTATCCGCCGTGCGAACCATTGGTTACCATAGGATGATGAATGGCTACTACCGTAACTTTATTCTGGTTTTTGTTGATTAAGCTGCGAAATTCTTCAAAAAAATCTTCACGTGTTTTAATGGCACTTTCTTCGTTTATGTTCGGATATTTATCCCAATTTTGAATAAACCATTCGCTGTCAATAGTTATAATAGTAAGCTTGTCGTTAATTTCAAGTGCATCAATTGCTTCGTGTTTTTTAGGCAAGAACGATTTTTTACCCAGCTTACTTTCAACATAATTTTTTTGCTCTAACAAACCGTCTAATCCGTGATACCAATCGTGGTTTCCTGCCAAAAAAATGGTTTTGCCCTTTACAGATTGTGCCAGATTTATTTGTGCATTTAGCTTTTCTTCTGCCAACAAACGATCTTTATCATTAGGTTTGGGCATTCCCAACGGATAAATATTATCGCCAATAAAAAGTAAGGTTTTATCGTTAGTATTTTTCTTTAAATAGCCTTCAACCGTTTGCAATAATTGCTGTCCTTGCGGTTCATTCGCATTACCTGCATCGCCCACCACAACAATTTCATGCAATAATTTTCCTTTACCTTCGTTAGTTATCATATTATGAGAAAAATCCTTACCAACTTGTTCATGAAAAGATGCACAAGCATTTAACAAATAAATGGCAAAAGCAAAAACGGAAATCTTTGCTGTATGTAAGTTAAATTTCATAATTTTAATGTGTAAAAAATTCATCAATGGAACTTTTATTAAAAGCCGAAGCATATATCTTCAACCTATTCAAAGATAAACTATCTTCTGAATATATTTATCATGATTATTTGCATACTTTGCGCGTGGTAACTGCCATAAATGAATTGATTAAAGGCGAACATATTTTAGAGCCCGATGCTACCCATTTAAAGCTTGCTGCCTGGTTTCACGATGCGGGTTACATTGAGGGTTGTGTAAACCATGAAGAACGAAGCTGTGAGATTTTTAAGAATTTTATAAAGGAAAATGAAACTGCCAATGTAAATATTGAACAGGTTTGCGATTTGATACTGGCTACAAAATGCACTTATTTACCCAAAAATCTACTAGAAATGTGTATGAAAGATGCCGATTTTTATCATTTCACGTTAGACAATTACAATGAGCTTGGCGAATTACTGAAGACAGAAATTGAAACTACGTGTACCAAACAGCTGACAGATATTGACTGGTGTAAAGAAAATTTGACTGTTTTAACTAAAAATCAATACTATTTTACCGATTACGCCAAAACGAACTGGCAGCCAAAAAAGGAGAAAAATATTTTTAAGCTTCGCGAAAATTTAGAAAAATTAAAGCTTAACAAAAAGAGTAAAAATAAAGAATTAAAAGAGAAGAAGCTGGAAAAATTGGATCGCCCCGAAAGAGGCATTGATACTCTGTTTCGTGTTACCTTGAACAACCACACACAGTTAAGCGCGATTGCAGACAGTAAAGCCAATATTTTACTTTCGGTAAATTCTATACTTATATCGATTTCGTTGACGGCGATAATTCCAAAGTTAGACAGTCCAAGTAATGCGCATTTGATAATCCCAACATTTATATTGCTTATTTTCAGCGTTATCACTATTGTTTATACCATTTTGGCTACCAAACCAAAAGTGAGTTCTAACACAGTTACCAAAAAAGAAATTGAACAGCGCAAAGTAAATATTTTGTTTTTCGGGAACTTTCATCAACTTCCTTTAAACGATTTTAATGATGCAATGAACGATTTAATGAAAGACCGCGATTATTTGTACGATACGTTGATTAAAGACTTGTACTATTTAGGTTTGGTTCTAAACAAAAAATACAAAATGCTGAGTATTTCGTACACGGTTTTTATGTACGGAATTATTATATCGGTAGCAGCATTCTGTCTGGCGTTTATACGAATTTAGTCAGATAGTTTACAAAATCGGTGTACGAATGAATTGTAAAATCATTGGTATTAAAACCGGTATTGATATTTAAACGAAGTGCTTTTAAATCAGTAATATCCTGTAAATCTTCAACGGTTAAATATTCTAATTCACCTGAAAAATAACCTTGATCCCTTAAAAATCTTATGTAATTCAAATAGTCGTTTTTATCGGTTTCGTTCAAATATACAATGGTTAACTTATCTGCCTGAACCAAACGTTCACCGGTGTGTTTTACATGTGCCTTTGCCAAACGCTTTTTCATCAGTTCAAAACGGATATCATCGTTGCTTTCCACATCAAAACGTTTTTCATCCATTCTGAATTTAATCGAAATAGGTTCGTTATAAACCAGAATCAGGCTGGTTAAATCCATATTAAAAGCTAAAGTATGCTTTACTTTGTGGTGTATCATTACCATTTTACACATAACCTGTAACTGCCATAAGCGCAAGTTGTACAGATACATAGAATCGTAAATCTGTGTAGGTGTAATACTGTTGCCAATAAACAGGTTATGCTCTATTCCATCACTTCTGAATCGTTCAAAATAATGCGGGTAAACCTTTTGAGGTACCGTTTGCTCTGAATCTAAAATATCTGTAAGCTGCTTGTTAATGGCTTGTATGGTTAAATCGTATTTTTTGCGCTGATCCCAAAAACGCTGGTGTTTTTCGTCTAACTGATCGGTATATCTCTGAATCAGCACTTTGTATTCTTCTTTCTCGCTCAACTGCTTAAATAACGGATGAATGGTATCAATAATGTACCTGTGAATCTGCGCTTCGGCTACAAACTGATGTGTTTTCAACTGGTTTTGGAAATAAACAATTTCGTTGATGCGTTGCTGAAAAAGCAGCGTTTCTTCATGAGGTTTGATATACTCCAGAACATTTAAAATTTCTTTTAACTGCCTGTGCAAATCGGTAAGCATGGCTTTGTTTCTGAATTTTGTTGACGATTGAATATCGGTTTCGCCATACAACGGGTAAATTTCTGCAAATTCAATTTCTTTTAAAACTGTTGCCGTATTGTGTGTTTTTGCAAAGTAGTAGTTTTTTGCCTGTTCTTCGAATTTCCAGTTAACGCTTGGGTGGAAATTTGTATATTCCCGTTGGATAATAGCATCCAATTCATTTTTTATATCTATCTGATATTTCTCAAAAGCATCACTAATAAGCGGCATTACATCGTTTAACTTATTAGCATTAATGGTATGTAAAGCAAAAGGAATGTTACTTGTAATTTCTACATAGGCGTGCAAAGCATCGGTTTTTTTTATAGGCGCTAAAATAAAACTCCTAACATTCTTAGCATGTAAATAATCTAAATAAGGTATCCATTCTTTATTTTCGTATAATTCTAAAATGTCTGTTACACAAAAATAATCAACAACATTGTTGAATTGTTTGAAAAATTTTCGCGCAGATACTAAAACTTCTCTGGGTTCATTTTCTGAAACTTTAAAAACACTTTTAAAATCAAAAACCAGCGGAAAATAAAAAAAATCTGTAGTTAAATCATTTATAAAAAAAACACCAAAGTTTATGTCTTTTAATTTAAAGATTGATCTAAAAACGTCTTGTTCAATACCTGTGCTAACATTTTCTTGCCCCGCTTTTAACAAATTAGTTTTTATGTTTGAAATGGTGTTTTCTATGGTAACATCGGTTAAAGTAATAATTCCAAAACCTTTAAGAATCCAGCTGTGCACAGGAAATTTTTCTTTCCATACTTGTATGTTGTTGTAACTTTTTTTAAGAAGTTTAATATCGTCTTGCGTTAATTTTACGGCATTTTCTGTAGGTATAAGTTCGGTAAAATCTGCATTAAAAGTGACGCGATAGTGCTTTACCACACCGCTTTTATCGGGAATATCATAAAAAAGTGGTCGTGACAAATCAAAATTTTCTCCGTACCAACTGTTTAAAATCAAACAACAGCTAAAAATATAGTATTGGTCGTTACTAAAATCGCGAAAGTTAATTTCAAATTCTTCTCCGGCTTCATTAATTATATTTTGAAAACGCTGTGTAAAATTAAAGTTGAAATTTTGAAAAGGCAAACTCACCGCTTTTATTTCGTTAGTTGTCAATGCTGTAGGAAATAAATCGGCTAATAAATTATGAATTAACGGCAAATTATCATAAATAAGCTTTTTAGATGTTACACCGTTATAAAGTTCGGGGATTTTAGCAACTTCATTAAGTAATGATTGTGCATAAATGGCACGGTAAGGTGTTTCTGTTTCCTTGGCGATTTCTTTTAAGGCATCAATTACTTTATGAAAAGATATTACCGAGTAAAACGGGCTGTCGTGAAAGTGATCAATATCCAAATTTAGCTCTTGAGTCATGAAAAATAAAGCTTTTCACAAATGTACAATTTTAAGTGATTTGTTTTATTTTGATAAAGTAATAAGTAAGTCGAAAGTTTAAAAGTCTTAAAGTCAAAAGATATAACACTTACAAATAACAACTTAAAATCAATCTATTACATTATTTTATCGAATTTTAAAATACGTCATTATACAATGATTAGTACTTAAAAAGTTAGTAATTCTATTTATTAAACCAATCAAACATTTTAATTTTTATATACAATAAAAAACAGACGCTATTAACGCGTCTGCTTTCTGTAAACTAACATTGGCATAAGGAAATTAATTATTTTGCAACAACCGTTCCTTTAAAAGTTAATTGTTTAGCAGCATCGCTGTCACTTGTTGTTACAGTTACACTTTTTGTAAATGCACCCGCACTCGCAGCATTATAAATTGCATTCACATATCCTGTTTTTCCCGGAGCAATTGGTTCTTTACTGTAATCTGTTGCAGTACAACCGCAAGAAGCTTTTACATTTGTTACCAAAACCGGTTTTGAAGTAGCATTTGTAAATTCAAATTTGATTGTTTTTGGTGTTCCTTGTGGAATTTCCCCAACATCGATTGTTTCAGATTTCCATGAAATAACTGCATCAACAACGTTTTCAATAATGTTGTTTACATTTAAAACTGAAGCTGAAACCGGAATTACCGTTAATGAAAGTGCAATTAAAGAAGCTTTTAGAAATTTCATAATAAATAATTTTAAGATTAAACTAATTTTGATTTGTTATAAAGCAAAAATATTAAGTCATTCATTTGCCTCTTGTTAATCACTTTCAATCTTTTGTTAATTAGTTGTTAACGGTAAAATGAACCCAGCTGTTTTGATTAATATTGTCTTGTAAAATCTGTCTGACAAAGAAAATTCAATTGAATATCAAAAAATTAAATATCATCATCGTTCTAGGATTGGTTGCTACAATAGGAATTCTGATTGCGCAATTGATCTGGACTTACAAAGCATTCACTTTAGAAGAAAAGAAATTTTCTCAGAAAATCCACATTGCTTTGTTAGAAGTTGCACGCAAGTTATATGAAAACAATGGACACGAATTTTCTACCAAAGATTTAATTCAAAGAATTTCAAATGATTATTACATCGTCAATGTAAACGACAACATTGAACCCAAAGTTCTGGAACATTATCTCAAAACGGAATTTTCAAAATTCAACATCGTAACTGACTATGAATATGCAATTTACAATTGCGAAAGTGATGATATGATGTACGGAAAATACATTTCGATTGATGATGATTTAAAATCCAAAAAAACGATTGAATTCCCGAAATCAAATGATTTGGTTTATTATTTTGCAATTCGATTTCCGCAGGAAACCTCGTATCTTATTAGTTCTCTGCGCTTTTGGTTTATTTTGTCTACTGCGTTGATTGTGATTCTTTTAATTTATGTTTATTCTATTTATATCATTATTCAACATAAAAAATATTCAGAATTGCAGCGTGATTTTATTAATAATATGACACACGAATTCAAAACGCCGCTTTCTTCTATCCTACTCGCTTCCAATTATCTGAGTAATCAGGATTTGATTAAAAATAACTCGAAATTAAATAATTACACTTCGATTATTACCACACAAGGTAAAAAATTGAACGATCATATCGAGAAGATTTTGAACATTGCCCGAAACGACGAATCTGCATTGGCAATCCATCCTGTGAGAATTAAATTACTGCCATTTTTAAATGAAATTGTAGATCCGCTGAAATTGAAACATACCGACTTAAAAATTGAAATTGATGTAAATGCTGATGACACGGTTTTTGCAGATGAATTTCATTTTACCAATGTGGTGCATAATTTACTTGATAATTCTATTAAATACAGTGAAGAAAATCCGGAAATAAAGATTTCATCAACCCTTAAAAATAAAGAATTGAATCTTGATTTTTCCGACAATGGAATTGGAATTCCTCCGAAAAATATTTCTTTTATATTTGATAAATTTTACCGCGTTTCTAACAAAAAAAGTACTGAAGTAAATGGTTTTGGATTGGGTTTATTTTATGTAAAAAAAATAGTTCAGCAGCATCACTGGAAGATTTCTGCCCGAAATAATTCCGACAAAGGTTTAACGATTTCAATCACTTTTCCAAATTCTTAAACGATGAAATATAGAATTTTATACACCGAAGATGACGAAACAATTGCGTTTCTTACACAAGATAGCTTGCAACCGAATTATGAAGTGGTACATTGTGCGGATGGGAAATCGGCTTTGGAAATATTCAAATCTGATTCTTTTGACATTTGTTTGTTTGATATCATGATGCCAAAATTAGACGGATTTGAATTGGCACAAGAAATTCGTGCATTAAATTCAGAAATTCCAATTATTTTTATTTCTGCCAAAACACTGAAAGAGGACAGAATCAAAGGGTTAAAAATCGGTGCGGATGACTACCTTGTAAAGCCTTTCAGCATTGAGGAATTAATTTTAAAAATTGAAATTTTCCTGAAACGAACACAGAAAAATAATTCAGAAACTCATTTACCCAAAGTAGGAAAATATGTTTTCGATTGCAAAAATTATAAACTTTCCAATACATCAGAAATCATAAAGCTCACACAACGCGAATCAGAATTGCTCAAATATTTTATCGATCACAAAAATACGGTCGTAAAGCGTGAAGAAATCCTGAAAGCACTTTGGGGTGACGATGATTATTTTATGGGACGAAGTCTGGATGTTTTTATTTCAAGACTTCGCAAAATATTTGCGGATGAAGATTCCGTTTCAATTGAGAATCTTCATGGAATTGGGTTTAAATTTTATGAGAGGTAATACAAAAAAGTTCGTGATTTGTTATTAAAACAATCAAACATGTTAATTTTTTTTTATTTTTGAAAAAAATAACTTTAAATGAAACACATTTTTACTTTTATCTTACTTTTATTTTCAATATTAGTAAATGCACAAACCGAAGAAATTATTACAAACTGCGGTACAAATTACATACTAGACCAAAATTTTGATAGTACGTTTGAAAAATATTATCAAAGCCAAATAGAATTAAAATCTAAAAATCCGGTAACTTATTACATTCCTGTTGTTTTTCACATTATACATACGGGTGAACCGCTTGGGATTGGGTCAAATATTTCTGATGTGGATGTGTATACTGCATTAGAAGTATTAAACAATAATTTTAAAAACAATCACAACCACGCAAGTGGCAGCAATACTAGTATACAGTTTGTTTTAGCTACTAAAGCACCAAACGGATCCTGTTCAACAGGTATAAATCGCATTAATTTCGGTAATAATCAAACCTATGCCCAATATGGAAATAGATATTCAACTACTGACAATGGAGTAGATGCAGCTACAATTAGAGCTTTATCTAACTGGAATCCTACGCAATACTACAACATTTGGGTAGTAAATAAAATTACTGCTGCACAAGGTGTTGCCGGTTATGCTTATTATCCAACAGAACATGGAAAAATACACGACGGAACATTTATTGCTTATCAATATTTAGTTGGAGAAAATAGTAAAACGCTTACGCATGAACTTGGTCATAGCTTAAATCTAATGCATACTTTTCAAGGATCAACCGGTACAAACTGCCCTGCACAAGTAAATGGATGCGGTGCAGATGGTGATTGTGTTGCTGACACCCCGCCCCATCCACAAAATCATGCAAACGATTTAGTTTTAACTGCTGCAAACAATTGTTCAGGGAACAACAATTCAACCTATAAACATAATTATATGTCTTACGCAAGACATGAATATAGAAATGTTTTTACACCTTTACAAATTGCAAGAATGCAAAGTGCTATTCCTTTTTACAGATCATCGTATTTGCCAGTTACTAATAGTGTTTTTAAAATGACTCAAACACCACAGGCGCAATTCTTGATAAATAATAGCAATTCCTTTTTTAAACAGTTTTTTTGTATTGGAACACCAATTTCGTTAAGAAACACCTCGACTTGTTTTTTGAATACGTTTAATAATACAACTTTAGCTAATTACACAAGTAACTGGATTATTACAAAAAATGGACAAACGATACTTACCTCTACAGAAAACAATCCTACAATTACCTTAAACCAAGTAGGAACTTACAGTATTACTTTAACAGCAACCAATAATGTAGGATCAAACAGTATTACAAAAAGCAATATTATTGAAATTCTTCCGAAAAGTTCTAAAAACTATTGTACACCTACTTCTTTCAACGTAGGAAATTTTGCCTATTCAATTAACAATGTTAAGTTCCGTTCTATAAATAACAGTACAAGCATTGGTATTAACGATGGTTACACAGATTTTAGTTGTTCGTATATCACTCAAGCTGCTTTTGATAAACCAAATACAATAGATATTACAGTTTCTAATAACCATTCTTCTGTTACAGATAACTTAATTCTACAAGGTTATATAGATTATAACGACAATGGAGTCTTTGAAACCAACGAATTAATACTGCAAGAAACTATACCCCCATCTACCAACAATAAAATATATTCTTATAACTTTACACCGCCGACAAATGTTAAAAAAGGTGAAGTGTTAAGAATGAGAATCATTAGCGAACGTACAAGTATTACAAATGCAAAATTAAATTGTACAACGCAGTACAACATTGGAGATATAGAAGATTATGGTGTTATTTTTGCATCTTACCTTTCGCTTGATGAATTTGAAATACAGAAATACAACATTTATCCAAATCCGGTTGAAAATACGTTAAATATCAATTCTGATAATTCTGAAGAAAAATTGATAACGATTTTTACTACTTCAGGTCAATTGATAAAAAGTTTAAACACTACAGATGAGAATTTAGCAATTGATGTTTCTCAATTCTCCTCCGGAACATACATCTTAAATATAAATAACGTTTCCTATAAATTTATTAAGAAATAGTTCAAAAAGCCCTAAATAACTTAGGGCTTTTTTTATACCTCGAAATTATAAACTAAAAAAATAGTTTCATAACTAAAATTTTAGTTTATATTTGTAATAACAAAATTTAATTATGGAAAAGCTGACGAATAAAGAAGAAGAAATAATGCAAGTAATCTGGCAGTTAAAAAAAGTTTTTGTAAACGATATTTTAGACGAAATGCCTGAACCAAAACCACATTATAACACACTTTCCACCATTGTGCGTTTGTTGGAAGAAAAAGGTTTTTTGGCGCATAAAAGTTATGGGAAGTCGCATCAATATTATCCGGTTATAAGTTTAGAAGCTTACCGTGGTGTTTTTGTGAAAGATTCCATTAAAAAATATTTTGGCAATTCGGTTTCTAATCTGGTCAACTATTTTGTGAAGGAAGAAGAATTGACACAAACAGAAATTGACGAACTGATGAAAATTATTGAAAACAATCAAAAAAAATAGCCTATGCATCCGTTTCTTGATTATATTTTAAAAGCAAATTTATTGCTGATCTTTTTCGGACTTTTTTATCTGATCTTCTTAAAAAGAGAAACTTTTTATCAGTTAAACCGTTGCTATTTTATAGGATCAATCATCGTTTCAATCACGGCTCCACTAGTAACTTTCACAAAAACGGTTTTGGTTGATCCAATTCCTATTGAATATTTTACGACCGATAATGAAGTTGTCGTTATTAATGAAGTTATGGAAGAACCATCGTTTTTAGAAACTATTGATTTACAGCAAATGGCAATTTATTTAATTCTTTTTATAAGTTTCATTTTAATAATTCGAAAAATATATGCGGTTGCAAAACTGTATCATTCCATAAAAAAACTGCCGAGTTTAGGTGATTCAAACATTAAAATTACTGCAGATAATAAAACTGTTTACTCTTTTTATCAATGGATTGTTGTTCCGGAGAACTTTTTTCAATGGCAAAATCATCAACTGATTTTAGACCACGAAAGCATCCACTTAAACCAAAAACACACATTTGATCTTATTTTAGTTGAAATAGTTGCTGCGGTTTTCTGGTTCAATCCGTTGGTAAAAGTAATGCAGCGTGCTATAAACACCAATTTGGAATTTATTGTAGATCAAAAAATGATTGAAACCACAGAAAGTGTGCTGTATCAAAAAAATCTGTTGCAATTTCAAACGCAACACGCGATTCAATTCGTGAATTCGTACAATGCAAGCGAAATTAAAAACCGCATTTTACAAATAAACTCTAAAAAATCAACCAATATGAAAAAACTTAAATTTTTATTAGCAACACCTGCTTTGGTGGCTTTCTTTGCCTTGTTTCAGATTGAAACGGTAGCACAGATTAAAGAAACTATTGAAGTACAGGAAATGGAAGAAACTTCTTTTTTAGTAAGAGAGAACTTTACAAAGGATGATTTTGCTAAACTGACCCAAAAACTTAAAGAAGATTTTAATATTGATTTCAGTGTAAGTAACCTTAAATATGATAACAATAAAATTAAATCGTTAGATTATACCATTAGGAATAAAGATCTTAAAATATCTACATCGGAAACACCTTCTGATAAAAACATTGATCCTTTTTTAATTATTGTAAATTTAGGCGGGGAGGAACCTTTTAGAGTTGAAAAATATTCAGCTAAACCTACTTATGCATATACGGTTGATAATGAAGTTGAACCCAATTTTGTGATTACAGATGATGAATGGAAAGATCATAGTTGGGTTAATAAAATTAGTAAAAACCAAAGAGTGATTTATGTAATTGATGGTACAAAAAGCTCGAAAGGAGCAGCTTTAACATTAAACCCCAAAGATATTTTATCTATTAATGTTCATAGAGATAAAAAAACTAAAGATAAATTTAAGGAAGATGTTGACAATGTAGTAATCATTAAAACAAAAAAAATTAAAGACGTGACTAATCGTGATAAAGATTTAGAATTGTTACTTTCTGATAGAAAAGCTTTCGATAGAATTGCAGCAAAATATCCTATTTACGTTGATGGTGTACTACTAACTAAAAAGCAATTAAAGAATTTTGATACCAAAACAATAAGATCAATGTACGTTGATGAAAATGTTACAGAAGTAAAATTAACAACAAAAAAGAGTGAAACTGAAACATTCTTTTTTAAAATTGAAGATGATAATGATCAAGCATCCAATTTTACTACCTCAAATAAAAAAGAAGAACCTTTACGCTTAAAAAGTAGTGTTTATGATTATGCGACGGGTACTGTCATTAGACCCTTTAGTCCCTCACAATATAGTACAATGGAAGTATCATACAAAATTTATCAAAATGGTGAAACTCCAAATACTAAAAGAACCGTATATAAAGATGCAAGTGGTAAAATTTTAAAGGTTGAAGATGCAAACGAAGATGAATCAGTGCTTGGTTCTAATAAATTTGTAACTAGTAATATTGTTTATGTTATTGACGGAGATATTGTAATGGAAGATGATTTTAGAAAAATTCATCCAAGTGATATTGAAAGCGTTACTGTTTTAAAAGATAAAAAATCGAAAGAAAAATACGCTGCTAGTTCAAAAGAAGCTGTAATGATTATTACAACAAAAGCTAAAAAAGAAGTTTCGTTACAACAAAAAACGCAAGCTTTAAAAGCTCGAGAATTAGCAATAAAACAAAGAAATGAAGTTGCTGCAGAAAGAAAAGAGATTATTTTACAAAGTAGAAAAGAAAGAGAAAAAAGTCGTCTGCAACTTTTAAATAAAAGAAACGAAATTTCAGAAAAAACACAACAGCTTAAAAAAGAACGAGAAAATCAACGTCAAAAACTTTTAGCTAAAAGAAAGGAAACTATTGTTGTTTCAAACAAAAAATCGGATAAAAAATTATTGAACGACGATTACAAAACTTTAACTGATATCTTTAATGATGTTAATAAAACGGTTAAAGACGTCGAAGATGAGAACTTTAAAATTACATCGGTTAGAGCTTCTATAACTCGAGAAGATGGTACTAAAGTTGAATTAGCTGAAGTTTATTAAAAACAAAAAATCCTCTCAAATTGAGAGGATTTCTATTTTATAAAAACGATCTTACTTCAATCCTTTTAAAGAATGTTCAATCGTTGCAATTTTTGATAAAGCATCGGCTTCTTTTTTGCGTTCGTTTGCAATTACCTGTTCCGGTGCGCCACTTACAAATTTCTCATTTGATAATTTTCCTTGTACCGAGCGTAAAAATCCCTGTAAATACTTTAATTCTTCTTCTAGTTTTTTAACTTCTTCTTCGATATTTACCGAACCTGAAATCGGAATAAAATATTCGTTTGAATTTACACGGTACGATAAAGCACCCAAAACTTGTTCGTTTACATATTCCAAACTGTCAAGATTTCCTAATTTTTCAATAACGGCATCAAAAGTTTTAGAAGCATTTTCGTTGTTCAACACTTTTAAATCAATTGTTTCTTTAAACGAAATATTTTTGTCTTTACGAATGGTTCTGATGCCCGCAATTACTTCACTAGCAAAATCAAAATCAGCAATCAATTGTTCTTCGAACGATTTAATTTCAGGCCAAGACGATACAATCAACGCATCTTCTGCTGAACGTTCCGCAATATGTTGCCATATTTCTTCGGTTAAGAACGGCATGTACGGATGCAGTAATTTTAAATTAGCTTCCAACATTTCTGTTGCCGCTTTAAATGTGACAGCATCGATTGGTTGTTGATATCCCGGTTTAATCATTTCCAGGAACCATGAACAGAAATCGTCCCAAACCAATTTATAGATCGCCATTAAGGCATCAGAAATTCTGTATTTTTCAAAATGATCTTCAATCTCAGCCAAGGTTTTCTGTAATTTAGCTTCGTACCAAGCTACTGCAACTTTTGACGCTTCGGGCTGTGGAATTGTTTCCGATACTTCCCAACCTTGAATCAGTCTAAAGGCATTCCAGATTTTGTTTGTAAATGCTTTTCCCTGATTGCACAATTCTTCATCGAACAAAATATCATTTCCTGCAGATGATGACAACAACAATCCGCAACGAACTCCATCAGCACCAAATTTCTCGATCAAATCTAACGGATTAGGAGAATTTCCTAACGATTTCGACATTTTACGGCGTTGATTATCACGTACGATTCCTGTTAAATACACGTTTGTAAAAGGTTTTTCGCCTGTAAATTCGTATCCTGCAATAATCATTCGGGCAATCCAGAAAAATAAAATATCCGGAC
>JBEBXJ010000019.1:0-28145 GCA_040391685.1 Paenimyroides baculatum | reverse complement strand
CAGGATTCATAACCCTGAGGTCACGGGTTCAACTCCCGTCTTCGCTACAAAAGAGAAATACGAAAGTGTTTCTCTTTTTTTGTTTTCTCCAAATTTGGTAAATACATCCAAAGATTGGTATTATAAGGTTTAACAATAATATTCATTAATGTGATTTTACATAAAGTGGAAATGTTATTAAAGCAATTTCAATGATGTATATTTGTTTTATCAAACAGGATAGATATAAATGAATAGCAACATTAAAATAAAGTAATGAAAGAAACAGAAAAACATAACGAACGAATTGCCAAAATGATTTTTGCATCAGTCTATCCGCATTATGTTACAAAAGTGGAAAGTAAGGGCAGAACCAAAGAAGAACTACACACCGTAATTGAATGGCTGACCGGATTTGATGAAGTAAAACTGCAGAATCTTATCACAGAAAAGGTAACCTTTGAAACTTTTTTTGACCGTGCCGAATTAAATCCCAATGCAGAACTTATAAAAGGTGTAATCTGCGGATACAGGATAGAGGAGATTGAAAACCCACTTACTAAAAAAGCACGTTATCTGGATAAATTGATCGATGAGCTCGCAAAAGGCAGAGCAATGGAGAAAATTTTAAGAAAATAGCTTTTCGTACACGCATGAATTTAGAAGAAATTTTTCAGGATAAAACGATAAGGCAAAGAGTTACCGCTATTGGCGAATGGCTGCTAAACGGATCTTTACCTGTTGAAGAATTTCGGGCATCTGCCGACCAGCAAAAAGCGGTACATAAAACTCCAAATTAAACCAGATAAGCCTTTTGTCTGATTCTAAAAGATTCTTTTCTTTTTAGAACATTGTACTATTACACTTAATAGAAAACCCTTTAAAAATCATCCCTTCCGAAAAATAAACTGTTTTTTAGAAAAAAAACAATACCTTATCCCAACCTTTCAGGTGTTTTAGTACTCTTTATAAGAAAGATACATTTATATGGATGAAAACTTAATAAACCAGTGCAGAAAAATGGATCGTGCGTCGCAACGGCAGATGTACGAACTGTTGGCTCCCAGATTATATATCGTGTGCAAAAGGTATTTAAAGCAGGATATTGAAATAGAGGAAGCCTTGGCAGATGCCTTTTACACCATTTTTACCAAGATGGATCAGCTAAAAGAAAATGCTGCTTTTGAGGTTTGGGCAAAAAAAATCGTCATTAATCAGTGTTTACTGACCATTCGCAGAAAATCGGATCGACAAATTTACATGGACGATATGGCTGTAGCACCTTTTGCTGCCGAAGAAAACGATACGCTGCTGAACGAACAGGATGTGTTGAAACTGCTTGACTACCTGCCACAGGGTGCAAAAAACATCTTTTGTTTGTTTGCTATAGAAGGATATTCGCACAAAGAAATTGCCGAACAGTTGAATGTTTCAGAAGGAACATCCAAATCGCAACTCAATGTAGCCCGTACCAAACTAAAGGAATTAATAGAACTGTATTACAATCAAACACCTGAAAGCTATGGAAAATCAAGATAAAAATATAGAAAAATACTTCCGCAAGCTGTCGGAAGACAAAGAACCCGAAGCATTTCCGAATATGGATAAGGTTTGGGATAAAATTGAACAGAAATTAGATCAGAAACAAACTAAAAAAGTAATCCCTTACTGGAAATATGCCGGGTTGGCAGCTGCTTTGCTGGTTTTTGTGGCGATAGGAATCCAATTAATGAACAACAACCCCGATAACGATAAACTGCCTGCCGGAAACGATCAAAGAATAGTGATTGATGAACGCAAAGGCAAAGAAATTCTCGAGGAGCATAAAACGTCGCAAAAAGATATTTATGCTTTTGAAGAGGTTGAAAAGAAAGAAGAAACAAATGCTACACAGAAGAAAAATAAATTTCTGCCTAAAAAAGAGGCTGTTTCAAATTCGTCTAAATCGGTATCAGGCGATATTATATTTACTGAAGTTGAAGCAAAAAAGGACAATGAAGTTAAAAATCAACAGTTAACAACTCAAAAAGATTTTAATGATGCAACTTTTTCAGGTAGAGAAGCAGATAAATCTTATGGTTATTTAAGATCGCAAGGGGCTCAAACAGGTAGTGCTGATAAAGGTTCTCAAGGAATTGCAAGAAAAAGTAATGATGATGAGTTAGAAGGAATTATTGTAGATACCTATCGTACAGTATCTAAACCTAAATCCAACACAGCGGTAAGTACCGTAACATCAAAAACAATTGAAGGTCGTCCGAATGCATCGTTCGTTCAAACACTACAAGGACAAGTTCCGGGATTAAATATTTCCACAGGTTCGGGGCAGCCGGGAGCAAGTAATACATCTGTTGTTTTAAGGGGAATTGGATCAATAAGCGGCAGTACAGAACCGTTGTATGTGATCGATGGCGTTCCTGCAAGTGCAGCCCAATTCCGAGCTTTAGATCCGAATGATATCGAAAGCGTGACTGTTTTAAAAGATTCAGGTGCAACGGCTATTTACGGAAATCGCGGTGCAAATGGTGTAATCAATATAAAAACACAGGAAATAGATAAAACCAAAAAAAGAAAAAGCAGAAAGCAACGAAAAAAAGAAGCGCAGCAAATACAGGAAGCTTTGAAAGTTGTTCAACCAATCGAAGTAGATTCGGAATCGTATGAATCATTTCAGGAAAATCTGTTTGAAAGCAGCAGTGTAAATCCCGTGTCAACTTTTTCAATTGATGTAGATAATGCGGCGTACACTAACATCCGCAGACTGATTAACAACGGACAAAAAGTTCCGAAAGATGCTGTGCGTGTTGAAGAAATGATCAACTTTTTCAAGTATGATTATCCAAAACCAACAGACAGTCATCCGTTTTCAATCAATACCGAATACAGCGATGCACCTTGGAACGAAAATCATAAGCTGTTGAAAATAGGTGTGCAGGGAAAAGAAATTCCGACGGATAAATTACCAAAATCTAATTTTGTTTTCCTTGTTGATGTTTCCGGATCTATGGACTATGTAAACAAACTACCGCTTTTAAAGGAATCAATGAAGGTTTTATTGAATGAACTGCGCGATGACGACCGTGTTTCAATCGTGTATTACGCAAGTGGTACAGGTGTTTTGTTGGAACCAACAAAGGCTTCTGAAAAAAGCAAAATTATTAATGCTATTGATAACATGCGTGCCGGGGGCGGAACTTCGGGTGCTGCAGGTTTGGATTTGGCGTACGAAATGGCTGCCAAACATTTTATTAAAGACGGAAACAACCGCATTATTCTGGCAACCGATGGCGATTTTAATATTGGTAAATCATCGGACAAGGAAATGCAGGAATTGATCGAAGAAAAACGTAAAAGCGGTGTGTTTTTAACCTGTCTTGGCTTTGGAATGGGGAATTATAAAGACAGTAAAATGATTACGCTTTCTAAAAAAGGTAACGGAAATTATGCCTACATAGATAATATTCAGGAAGCAAACCGATTTTTAGGTAAAGAATTTAAAGGCAGCATGTATGCCATTGCAAAAGACGTGAAAATACAGATCGAATTTAATCCGGCACATGTTCAGGCTTACCGATTAATTGGTTATGAAATGCGCAAGTTGCGAAACGAAGATTTTACCAACGATGCCATTGATGCAGGCGAATTAGGCAGCGGACATACCGTTACGGCTCTTTATGAAGTGATTCCAACCGGTGTAAAAAGTGATTTTTATCAACAACCTGCAGAATTGAAATATACCGAAAATAAAGCTGCCGACACGTATGAGAACGAATTGGCTACGGTGAAGTTTCGTTATAAAAAACCTAAAGAAGATAAAAGTATCGAAACCGTACATGCCATCGCCAATAAATCAACCGGTTTAAAAAATGCATCTGCCGATTTTAAATTTGCTTCTTCGGTAGCTTGGTTCGGATTGAAGCTGCGCGATTCTAAACTGATAAGCGATAAAGAAAGCAAAAACATCGTAAATCTCGCCAAAGAAGGTGTTCAAAACGATAAAGAAGGATACCGGGCAGAATTTATTCGTTTGGTAGAAAGTGTTAAGTAATGTAAATCCCGGTCAAAGATCGGGATTTATAATTTTTACGGACTTTGCTTACGTAGATTATAAATTTTTCAAAATAGAAATTGTTGTTGTATCTTTGATTTTTACAAATATAAAATGAGTTCAGTAACGATTAAAGAATTTTATCAGGATATTTTAGGAGGTTCATGTCCCGATATAGATCAGTTTCTTAATGAGAATATCAATAGCGATATAGGTCATTTTAATGTTTTTGATATATCTGAAATATACCGCACCAGCACTTCAAAAACGCCAATGCCGTATAATCGCAGAACCTACTATAAAATTAGCTTGATCAACGGACAGAACAGGGTGGAATATGCCGATAAAACAATTGAGATAAACGATTGTGCCGTGCTTTTTGCTTCTCCCAAAATACCGTACAATTATACACATCTGTGTAGTAATCAGTCAGGGCATTTCTGTGTTTTTACCAAAGATTTTTTGCCTGCATCAAAAATAGGAATTGATCTGGACAACCTTCCCGTTTTTTCACCGCAAAGCGATTTTATTTATCAGATTACTACAGAGCAGTTTCATCAGTTCGAAACCGTGTTTCTTAAAATGCACGAGGAAATCAAGTCTGATTATCACTATAAATACGATCTTTTACGGAATTATGTAATGGAACTCATCCATTTCGGACAAAAACTAAAACCGGTACTTCCTTTAGAAAACAATAAAACGGCAGCTTCCAGAACCACCACGTTGTTTATAGAATTGTTAGAACGGCAGTTTCCTATTGAAAACAGCAACCAGTTGTTACAGTTGAGAACGCCGGCAGACTATGCGTCAATTCTGGGCGTACACGTAAACCACCTTAACCGCGTGCTTAAAGAAACCACAGGCAAAACAACTGGTGAAATCATTGGTAGCAGAATTTATCAGGAAGCAAGACTACTTTTGTCGCAAACACAGTGGAATGTTTCTGAAATTGCCTTTGTACTGGGGTTCGAAGAAGTAGCACATTTCTCTAACTTTTTTAAAAAATATGGCAAACAGTCTCCGCAACATTTCCGTGAAACAGAAATTGTTTGATTTTTGCAAATTTCCATTTGATTTATACAACTAATAACCTTTGCTTTTTTTCAACTTTGTATCATTAATTTAAAACAATAAAGAAATGACACATACACACGGGAAAATAGTATTGGTTACCGGTGGAAGCCGCGGACTTGGTAAAGATTCGGCTCTTCAGTTGGCAAAAAAAGGTTTTAATGTAATCATTACCTATCAGACAAGAAAAGCAGCAGCAGATGAAGTGGTTACTCAAATTAAAGACATGGGACAACAGGCTTTTGCACTTCCTTTGGATATTGCATCAACAGCAGGTTTTAATCTGTTTGTAGGGCAGGTGCAGGATCTTTTGGATACTTATTTTGCAGGAGCCAAGTTAGATGCTTTGGTAAATAATGCGGGAATCGGACTTAATACTTCTTTTGAAACTACTACTGAAGAAATGTTGGATGCAATGACCAATATCCATTTTAAAGGACCTTTCTTTTTAACGCAGAAATTACTTCCGTTGTTAAATGAGGACAGCAGCATTGTAAATACATCGTCTGGTTTGGCAAGATTTTCTTTTGAAGGATATTCAGCTTACGGTGCCATGAAGGCAGCGGTTGATTCATTAACGCGTTATCAGGCGTTAGAATTGGGTAGTCGCAAAATTCGAGTGAATTCTATTGCGCCTGGTGCAATTGAAACCGATTTTGGAGGCGGAGCCGTACGCGATATTGCAGAGTACAATCAGGGAATTGCTTCACAAACGGCATTGAGCAGGGTAGGATTGCCAGATGATATTGGCGCTGTGGTAGCATTTCTTTGTTCCGATGATTCTAAATGGATCAATGCACAGCGAATCGAGGTTTCAGGTGGATTTAGAATTTAATTGGATCAATGATATTAAGTTCTTTGTACCGTTTTCTAATCAAATTCTAATTTTTATAACCATTTATAGTTCCTAAATTTACAGTTTCATAAATGTTTTTATATAACATTTTTTTTTAGCTCGCGTCTGTAAGAAATTACAGACGCTTTTTGTATAATAATTCCGTTTATATTTTAGTAAGATAAAAAGGTATTTTGCCAGTCTCTTTTTTATGGTTTTCCAAAAAGTAAAATACCTTTCATTTGTACCTTCTTTTGAAATTTAATTATCTAATTTTGCAGCCTGAAATAAGGATTTAAATTATGAAAAGAGTTGTAGAGCACAGAAGGCTTCTGGGGGTTGATAAAACTGCTACTTTAAAGGAATTGAAAACAATTTACAGAAATACGATGAAAGATGCGCATCCTGATAAATTTGTAAACGATGAAACGGGAAGATTAGTGGCAGAAGAGAAGAGTAAAGCGGTTATAGAAGCCTATCACTTTTTGGTAAGTATTAATCCGGAAACACACGAAAAATATAGCGAAGAGTATGTAGAAACCACTGCAAAATCTAATATTCACGAGTTTTATTTTGAAAAGCAAATTTTAAAAATACAGCATTTAAACGGAAAAATGTATGAGTACATTGGTGTACCTAGAAACACGTATGTAAAAATGGTAAACGCAGAATCTCCAAGCCGTTTTGCAAGAAGACATATTTACGGAAGCTTCATTTACAGAAAATCTGGTGAAGCTATGGAGGATTAGTTAACCTTCCTCGTAAAAACAAAGGCTGTTAGTTTATTCTGACAGCCTTTTCTTTATTATCATCCTGAAAGATCATCCCGCAAATTGGTATAAGTGGGTCAGAACCGGTTTATTTAAGTTTCAGGTAAATGTGCCTGATGTTCTTTACACCGGTATCGCGTTCGTCTATTTCAAATTTTCCGATGTGTTTAATCAGTGGATAAAGTTTGGTAAAGCCGTAGTTTCGAGGGTCAAAATCGGGTTTCTTTTTAGAAATCAGGTTACCCAGATTCCCTAAAAAAGTCCATCCTGTTTCATCGGCAAGATCATTTACGCTGTCTTTTATAAGTTTTATGGTTTTAGCATCAATTTTATTCAGTGGGTTTTCCCCTTTAGTGGCTCTTGTTCTTTTAGTAGTACTGGCTTCGTTGCTTTCCTGTTCTTTTACTTTTAAGATTTCGATATAGATGAATTTGTTGCACGACGATATAAACGGCTGCGGTGTCTTCTTTTCGCCGATTCCTATAACGGTCATGCCAGCTTCACGCAGGCGCGTGGCAAGTCTGGTGAAATCGCTGTCGCTTGATACGATACAAAAACCTTGTACTTTCTCAGAATACAGTATGTCCATGGCGTCAATGATCAGTGCACTGTCTGATGAGTTTTTTCCGGTTGTATAACTGTATTGCTGAATGGGCGTAATAGCGTTGTCTAAAAGCACGTTTTTCCATCCGGAAAGCGTGGGTTTGGTCCAGTCGCCATAGATGCGTTTTATAGTGGGCGTGCCGTTTTTCGAGATTTCTTCAAGCATTTCTTTCACATTGGCATACGGAACATTATCTGCATCAATTAGTACGGCAAGTCTTTCGTCGTTCATTCCAAACAATTTTAAGGTTAAAGACAGTTTTAAAACAATGGTTGTTTACTCAAATATAGTTATATGTGCCGATTTTAAGATGAAAAGCAAACATTTTTATTTGTAAGTAAAAAGAGTTTTTTTTAGGATTAGAAACTTACATATGTTTTGGTTTCTGTCGTTTTGCTGCAAGTTCTGCAATTTCGTTGATTCTTTTTTGTCGTGTTTCAGGCGGTTTAGCCATTACAATCCATTGCAGCAACATCTTTTTTGAAGACTTGTTTAAACTTAAAAAAAAGTCTTTGGAATCTTCGTGAATTTTAAAAGCCTCTTCCAAATCATGCGGAACAATCAATTCTTCTACTTCGTCTAAAAGAGTCCATGAACCGTTCTGTTTGGCCGTTTCAATGCTTTGGTGTCCGGCTTCTGTCATCAATTCGTCTGCAATGAGTCTGTTGATTTTTACTTTGTTGATTTTAGACCAGGTGCTTTTAGCTTTTCGTTTGCTGAAGAATTGGTGCGATGTTTCGTGATCAACTTTTATCTTCTTGCTGTCTATTCACCCAAAGCAAAGTGCTACCTCTACCGCTTCACTCCAGCTTAACGATGTTTTTGTGAGGCTTTGGTATGAAAAACCAGCCATACGGCTTGTTGTGAAAGATGATTGTTCTGTAACCATTCTCTCCATGCCGAAGCGTTTTCCGGATAAAAAACTTCTATTTGCGGTTGCTCCATTTTTTCAACGGTTAATGAAAATTTAAAAGTTAAGGTAGTAAAAGTTTGTTATATATGATGTAAAAAATATTTCCCAGTAAATGTAATTTTTAAAGGAAAGATGACTATACCTACAATAATTTCCTATCTTTAAAATATAAAATGACTATCTGGAACTTACCAAAGTATATTTTAGTACGACTTAGTATGTAGATAAGACGTCATTTCGAGTAGCGTAACGCAGTGAAGCGTATCGAGAAGTTGTTATTTTTAAGTTCTCGACAGGCTCCGGTTCTCGACTTCGCTCGAACTGACGAGGGGTTGATACATTCTCTTTGGTACAAGCTTTCCGATAATCATTAAATATAAAATAAAGGAATGAAGAAAAGCGTTGTTTTTATGGGAATGATTATGGCACTCATCATGGTTATTATGGTGCCGTTGCTGGCTTATTTGTTTACCCATAAAAGTTGGATCATAGATTTAAGTGGCAAAAACGAATTGGGCGATGCCATTGGCGGAACCACAGCACCGATTATAGGAACCTGCGGTGTGGTCTTTACCTTTATGGCATTTTATATTCAGTATGAATTTAATAAACGGCAGAGCGAAATTTTGCAGTTACAGGTTAAAATCAACATACGCCAATCATTAGAACCGTACTTTATTTATTTAATTGATAGTTTGAAGAAATTTAAGCTTGAAAATAATTCAAATAAAAAAATAAAGTACCAGGGCGATTATATCGAACCTGTAAATCAGGGTGATGCTATTAAATTAAAATATCAGGTATCAAATGTTTTTGTAAGTATTATTGATTTTAAAGAAGATCATCATACCATTAAAAATTTGCAGTTGAGTGATTTGTTTGCGTACGAAAAGGAAATTGCCTTTAGTGAAAACGTGATCGATGAATACGTTTTTCATGTAAACACCATTTTTAAATTTTTAGGTTATAACATGGAAATCGATAACGGCGAAGACAAAAACGATATTATAGAAGAATTTCTTTTTAAATACCTGTCAAGTTTATCAATCAACGAAATTCATTTCAACCTGTATTATTTATTGATTTTTCATACCGATTTAGCCGTTAGCTGTAAAAATATTGTTCTTAAATCAATTGAAAATTTACCGCCTGACAGAAAAAAGACGTTTTTATTGACCATTTTTCAGTACAAAATATAGAATATGTTTTTTACACTTACTTAACGCTTAATTTTGTCGTTCCGTTTTATAAGTGCTATTTTTGTTTGCCTAAACAACAAACAATGCCCCGAATTATTTTTGCCCTTTTTTTATTTTTGGTTTCGCTTGCAAGTAGTGCCCAAACCAAGCCGTCTAAAGAATATATAACACATTTAAATGCAGCCAAAAATCATAATGTTGGTTTAGTAAAAGACAAAGCCCATTTAAACAAACTGGTAAAGCAGGGTAAGTTGGTTGCAATAAAACAAAGGGGGTATGGTTACCGCGTTGATCGTTTAACGCACAGTCATGCGTACCTTGTGCCAAAAGGCAGAACGGTTTTAAATACCATGGCCCGTGATTTTGTAAAACTTGCCGGTCAGAATTTTTTTGTGGTAACTTCGTTAACCAGAACCGAAGCCGATCAAAAGCGTTTAAGACGTGTAAATTCAAACGCATCGTCTAACGACAGTTCACACAGCTATGGTGGTGCTATTGATATTTCGTATGTTCGGTTCAACCATAAGTTGGGAACTAATTCCAAACTAGAAAAACATCTGGAAACGGTTCTAAAGCAATATCAGGCAAGCGGGAAAATTTATTTTGTAAAAGAACGTCATTCGCGCTGTTTTCATATAATTGTACGATAAACACAATTGTTAAATACTTAAAAAGTTTTTTATGGATCTGCATTCAGGTATGCCTTTTTGGGTAGTTTTAAACCCGCTGTATAATTATTACAATCCGTTAAAAAGCAATATAGAAACCCACACGGTGATTATTGGGTCGGGTATTACGGGTGCCTTGATGGCGCACACGCTTTGTAGTCTGGGTATAAAATGTGTGGTGATAGACAAGCGCACTATTGGTACCGGTAGTACGGCAGCATCTACCGCACAGCTCCAGTATGAAATAGACGTGCCTTTATCGGAATTGATAAAAAAAGTAGGTGAAGATCATGCCATAAAAGCTTATAAATGCTGTTTACAGTCGATTACCGATGTTGAAAACGTATTTAAATCTATTGGCAAAGATCCCGATTTCGAACGAGTTCCCACTTATCTTCTGGCTTCAGACAGGTCAGGAAAAAAACTTTTGAACGAAGAATTCAAGGCGCGTAAAAATGCCGGACTGCCTGTTGAATTTCTGGAAAAAGATCAGATAAAAACCGAATTGGGTGTTGATGCGTTGGCAGCTTTGTATAACGGTACTTCTGCACAGCTTGATTGTTACAAAGGCGCAACCTATATTTTGGATCATCATTTAAAGAAGAAAGAAATTGAGTTATATTCACATACTTTAATTTCAGATTATAACAAAACCAAAACAGGTTACGAATTAATTACCGAAAGCGGAAACAAGATCACCTGTAAAAATGTGGTAATTGCTGCCGGTTATGAAGCAGGCGAGTTTTTGCCTAAAAAAGTAATGGATCTGCTTTCTACGTTTGCCATTGTTTCACATCCGGTTGATAAAAAAGATCTTTGGAAGAATCGTGCGTTGATCTGGGAAACTAAAAATCCGTATCTGTACATGCGTACCACCAACGACAACCGCATTATTGTGGGCGGCGAAGATGAAGACTATAACAATCCCGATAAACGCGATAAAGCACTACGTAAAAAAGCAGCCACTTTAGAAAAGAAATTCAAAAAAATGTTTCCCGAAATTCCGTTTGTGACTGATATGTCTTGGGCGGGAACTTTTAGTTCTACAGCAGACGGATTACCTTACATTGGCTTGTATCCCAACAAACCCAATATGTATTTTGCTTTGGGTTACGGCGGCAACGGCATAACCTTTAGCATGATTGCGGCACAGGTCATTGGAAATTTAATTACTGAAAAAGAAGATCCCCGTGCGCAATTGTTTGGGTTTAACCGTTTAAAAAGATAATTTTACGACAGTTTTTGTTAAAGATAAAATAGTCAGAAAAATGGCAGCCGCTAAATCGCGAACATATAACCGCAAAAAAACAACGCGAAAGAAAAAGAAAGTTGCCGTGTGGAAATGGCATGTGTTGGCATATTCACTGCTTATTCTCGCTTTTCTGATTTTTCATTACCGTGATGGAATCGGCTATTTTGTAACCGATCTTTACGAACGTATTTTTAAGAAGGAAGACAGTAAAGAAGTAACCGTTCACGATTTCAGGGCAATTGAGATTTTAGACAAGCATAACGATCATTTGTTTGGGTTCGATGTTTCGCATTACCAGTACGACATTGAGTGGAAGAAAATTGATTCTTTGTACGGGAAATTTGCTATAGACTATGTTTTTTTACGCTCTACCATGGGTGTTGACGGAGTAGATGCAAAGTTTGATTTCAACTGGAAAAAAGCAAAAAGCCGGTTGTTGGTTCGTGGTGCGTACCATTATTACCGTCCCGATGAAAACAGTACCTTACAGGCACAAAACTTTATTAAAAATACGCCCTTGGAACCCGGTGATTTTTTTCCGGTTTTGGATATTGAGGAACTTCCAAAAGAACAGTCTAAGGAAAAAATGCGCGAAGGGTTGAAAAACTGGCTGCTTATTGTAGAAAAACATTACGGCGTAAAGCCCATTATTTACTCGGGTGCCAATTTTTACAGTCATCATTTAAAAGATTATTTTCCTGAGTACAAAATATGGATTGCCAAATACAGTTTGTTCAGTGAAAAAATGAATGACGACTGGAACTTTTGGCAGTTTACCGATAAAGGTACCGTAAACGGCATTGAAACCAAAGTAGATTTAAATATTTTTAAAGGTGACCGCTACGATTTAAAACAGTTTGTTATTCAGTAGATTTTGTAACAGTTAAATCATTGTTTATCAGTTATTTCCTGCAATAGGTTGACTCTTTTTTTGTTATTGGTGAATCGAATTTAGTGATAATATTTCAATGCTTGTATTCGGAGCATTGAAAACTTTTTCAGGTGCAAACTTTAGGTTAGGCGTAAGATTTATACTGATGCAGTTGTATCTTACTTTCCTTAATTTGTCAGCCTAAACATTTTTTGATGAGCCTGGTTGCCCAATCATAATGGCTTGATGTAGCAGAAATTAAATATTGCCCTAAAGAAGTTGAGCCTGTCCAGGCGTATTTTTTCTTTTCAAAAAGTTCTTCATCTGTATGTTTGTTGATGATATTCTGAACTTTTTCATGTGATTCGTTCAGCCCTTTATGTATGTCATCAAAGCTGGTCTTGCTATTTTTTTTTTGAATGGCTCTGTTAAGTTCGGGTGTCATTTTCCAGGTGTAACCCTTTGTTGGCATTTCAGTTTTTTTGCCGTTCATTCCCACACTGTACCAATCTAAAAACATTAAATGCCAATGATACAAATGACCTAAAACGTCTCTTACGTTTCTATTCATATACTGTTCAGGAAATTCTTTGTTAAGCTGTTCTTTTGAAGAGTTTTTAAGCAAATTCATTAGCTTGTCAAAGTTCTTTGAACTCAACTCTTCCAGTTCAGATTTGTTCTTTGGTTTTGGCATAGTCGTTTATTTTTTAATGTCGGCTTATAGTCTATTTATAACGGTGTTGTCAGGGTTGCCCATAACGGGTTGGCGCATAGCCAATGTTGTTTTTATTTTTGTCCCTTCAGTATAATTTTGAATTTTTCAATTTGGCGTCTATGACGTAATAGGTGAACGATTGCATGTTCTGTTAATTGTTCAATGTCATAAACCTGCCCCCAGGAAGTAATTATCTTTTTATTATTATCCAATTGTTCAAGCTGGTTGTCCCGGACGTTTTTAAAAGTATCGGTGGTAAAAGCAAAAACACGATCTAAATCTTTGTAATAATCATTTACGCTAAAACGAAGTAACCTGTCTGGATAATCGACTTTTTCTCCTGAAAGTTGTCGAATGTCAATAGCATATGCAAATCCTGCACTAACAACGTGTGCTAAAATTGTTTGAATAGATTTGCAGTTAGTATCGGTTGTTTTATCGTCTATAATTGTAATGATTTCATTATCTGAAAGATCGGTAATTGTCTGCTGTAAGTCAGCGATTGCTCTTTCATATTCATCCAGTAATGCTCCAATGGCTCCTTGTCTATATATTTTCATTTCGGACTTTGTCAATTGTTTTGGTTACTGATGAAGTTTCCTGTTATTCTGTTTTTAGGTCATTTATTCTTTTTCATAACAAGAGTATTTAGGAAAATTAAATTCAAAATCAAAGTAATGATGTTTACTGTTTTGGCAAATGATGGGATACATTCAGGTTAAAACTGTTCCAAGAATACCATTGAATTGAGTATCGCTAATACAATCAATACTGCTTTTCGGATAATGGTTTGCTTGTTTTTTTGAAAAAGATAATTGTGTAGATTGCTGTTATTAAAAATGGCAGTGTAGAAATCAGTATTTTTAAATTCATTCCCAAAATGCCTATAAAAAACATAAATCCTAACAACAATCCTAAGCAGGCAATCCCGATGTAGGTTAATACTTTACCCGTTTTTTTCTGAAACAGCGTTATTAAAAGCAGTATTTGCCCAAAAATGGGTAACAGCACAAAAGGATGAACGATGCTTTCCGGGTCGGAGAACAGCAGTCTGAAAATATCATATTCTGCTTCAAACAAAAATGCTTTGTTGTTGCCACGCCATTCCAGATAGCCGAATAGCGATGTTACTATCAGCAAAAAAATTAAAAGCTTTGTTTTCATTTTACAATACATTCAGGTTGATGATGGACCGGAAAATTTACCGAATTGGCAATAAAACAAAGTTCATTCGCTTTCTTGTGCAGTTCGTTTGCTTTGTTAATCATTGAAGCGTTTTGAACTTTAACGGCTGGGTTTAAAGTTACTTCTGTAAAATGTCCGCGGCCGTTTTCAGTTTCAACCATTGTTCCTGTTGCGTTATCTGTATAATCGGTAACGATAACTCCTGCTTCGCTGCACAAATGCAGGTACCAAAGCATATGGCAGGCAGATAGAGAAGAAAGCAAAAGGTCTTCGGGATTGTGTCTGGCTTTGTCGCCACGAAATGCAGGGTCGGAAGAACATAAGATGTCTTCTTTCCCGTCAATCGTTATAGTGTGGCGGCGTTCATAGGAACGGTAATGGTTTGTACCCTGTCCTTTATTGCCCGTCCACGTTATGGTTGTTTTGTAATGATGTTGTTTTGTCATTTTTGCAAAAATTGTTTCAAATTGTAAAATTGTCGCAAATAGTATTCCTAATTTACTTTTTTAAGAGGGTCTCTCAAATACTGGGCAATTTCAATAATATTTCCGTCAGGGTCTGTTGTTGCAATATCCCTTATAAATCCAGGTGCTTCAAATATTTCGCCCTTAAATTCCACGCCCCTTTTTTTGAGTTCTTCTATCGTTTGTTCTATATTCTCTGTTCTGAATATGATATGGGTACTTGCTTTCTTTTCAAAAGGATTTGTATTCGGCTCGTATCCTCCAAAGATGGAAATGCGCACTCCGCCCGCTTTTACAGAAAATAAATTGAGTGCCGGTGTTTCTTCGATAACTTCGAGTCCAAGCTTATCAACATAAAATTCTCTGGCTTTGTCAAGTGAGGAAACATGAACTTCTATGTGTTGTATTTCTAAATTCATTTTGTTTATATTTTAAACCATTAAGAGTTTAATTCTTTTAATTTCTTAATGGTTTTACTTTTCTGCAAATTTCTTAAAATCTTCAAGATATTTCATTGACTGCTTTTTAAAAGCTCCGGGCATCAGAAAGGCAATGATTTTCATAAATCCTTTAAACTGAAATTCGTTTTCAGTGATGTATTTCGTCTTGTCCTCCGAAATTTTCACGAACTTGTTTTTCACGATATTGAAAACGCCCTTTGCTTCATACGTTCCTGAAAATTCATCGGGCAGGTTGCGGACGGTAATAGTTTCAATCATCTCTATTTCGCGTTTGCCCATCTTGAATTTAAGCCTTGATTTTGCTCCCACTTGTCCGGGTGTGCCGCTAAGATGCTCAAAGCTTTGCAGTCCGTCCATCCATTTGTCCATATTATCGGCATTGTCAAACAATTCGATGACTTGGTCAATTGGTTTATTGATTTCAATTTCTGTTGTGAATTTCATTTTGTCATTATATAGTTTTACATTCTATTATTTTTTTCTCTAAAAATTTCCTGTCAACAGGTGAAACGGATAAGCTCAATGCTTGCTCATAAAATATCCTTGCATTTTCAAGTTCGCCTTTCCGTTTATACAATGTCGCCTTTTGTGGCAGGTACAAGAAAGTTGTTTTTTAAATCCGTATTGAGTTCCAATTCATCAAGAGCTTGTATGCTGTTTGAGATGGTCAGGTAACTTTCGGCAATAATCCTGTTAAGCGTTACAAGCGGTGATGGTTCAATTCGTTCCAATTGTTGATAAAGATAAACAATTTTCTTCCAATCGGTTGCTTCAAAAGTCGGAGCAGAACAATGCAAAGAAGCGATGATGGCTTCAATATGAAAGCGGGTAACCATTTCGAATTGAGTCGCTTTGTTCAGATAATGATAACCTTCTTCAATAAAAATTTTGTTCCATTGACTGCGGTTTTGCTCTTCCAATGTAAGCCATTCATCACTTGTGCCAAGCCGTGCAGGGAAACGCGAAATGTTGAAGAACATTAAAGCCATTAATGCATTCGTTTCGCTGTTTACGGCACTATTATCATTTTGCAAAAGTTTGGCAAGCCGTATCGCTTCATAGCACAAATCATTATTAATGGCTTCTTTGCTGCGGGTGGTTTTGTACCCTTCGTTAAATATCAGGTAAATAATGGTCTGAACGGTTTTTATCCGCTCGTCCGATTGAGTAATGATGTTTGTTTGCAGGATATTATCCAATTTTCTAAGCGAAGCCTTGCTTCTTGTCAACGCCTTTTTTACGGCTTCTTCATTCATCAGCAGGGCATTGGCAATTTCAGGAACACCAAAGCCACATAAAATATTCAGCGTGATAATGATTTGATTTTTGATTGAAAAATCTGGATGGCAGCAAGTAAACAGTAAGCGCAACTGACTGTCTTTAATTTCTTTTGGAGAAAGAAGGATGTCAAACTGATTTTCAAAACTTTTGTCAAAGTAATTGAGGGAAACTGAAAGTGAAAACGTTTGTGTTTTATTTTCTCTTTTAAAAGTATTAAGTGCTTTATTTTTTGCTACCTGCATCAGCCAACCCGAAGGATTATCGGGAATGCCCGAAAACCGCCATTGGGAAAGAGCCGTTTCAAAAGTATCCTGCACAATATCCGATACGGCATCAATACGGCTTAACCCAAACATACGGGATAAAACGGCAGTCATCTTTCCCGAGTTTTCACGGAAAAGATGTGCCGTTAGCTGGTGGATATTATTATGATTATCCACAAGATCTTAATGTGCTGTCTGAAGAATCTCACGTACTTCAACCATTCCCCCTGTATCAAGTGAAGGACAACCTTTGGCTATTTCCGTTGCTTCTTCAAGGAATCGGCCAACAAGAAATAAAATCCGCTTATTCCTTCCTTAACTTCGATGTATGGCCCGTCTGTAACAATACGGTCATTGCTTTTAATATACTTACCATTCGGAGTCAACGGATCGCCACCTTTGAAGTTTCCGTTCTTAACGAGTTCTTCTACCCATTTCACGTGCTTTGCAATGTCTTCCTGCATTTCCTGCGGGGTCATTTTTTCGTAGTTGTCTAAATTTTCACGGATTAGCATTAAATACTCTTTCATCTTTTTACTTTTTGAAGTTAATAATTATTGTTTTCGTAATAATGACAACTGAACTTCTGTTTTAGGGACAAAGTTTATGAAATATTTTTTCTGCTGTTATCCTAAAATGCCTTGTAACTTCTGTAATTTAGTTTTTTCTATCCCTTCACATCCAACGCATCCCGCAATGCATTACCAATCATCATAAAGGCAACCACTACCAGGCACATTGCTAATCCGGGAATTAATGCCAAATGTGGTTTTCCTAAAATAATGTAGTTGTAGTGTTCTTTAATCATTCCGCCCCAGCTTGGCACGGGTACTTGCGCACCCAAACCTAAAAAGCTTAAACCGCTTTCTACCAGAATTGCCGATGCAAAATTAGCTGCCGAAATAACAATAACCGGTGCCATGATATTGGGAATAATGTGTTTAAAGATAATACGCATATCAGAGAAGCCCAGTGCGCGTGCTGCGGTTACGTATTGCATCTGCTTTACGCTCATAACTTGTCCGCGAACCACTCGGGCAACTTCTACCCACATGGTTAAACCTACGGCAATAAATACCTGCCAAAAGCCTTTGCCCAATGCCAGAGTAATGGCAATAACCAGCAAAAGGGTAGGGATAGACCATATTACGTTAATAAGCCACAATATAAGCGCATCGGTTTTTCCACCAAAATAACCGGCAAGTGCACCTAACGTAATACCAATAATTAACGATATAAAAACCGCAACAAAACCAATTGCCAGCGATACGCGTGCGCCAATAATCAACCGGCTTAAATAATCACGTCCCTGGTTGTCGGTTCCTAAAACATATTTTTTTGTTTTGATATGTTTTGATTCGATAGTCTTCTGGTCTGTATCAGGAAATACATTTGTAATTACATATTTTGTCTGTGCGGTAGAGGGATCAACCGAGAACTCTTTATAATAAAGTGTATCGCTTTTAAACTGATAAGATAAAATAGGAATGAACTGCTCTTTAATTTCTCTGCCTGTGAAATAATCAAATACAGACGATTTGCTTTTGTTCTCTAAAGGAATATTTATTGTTTGTACGGTAAACCCTGGTTTTTGTGTGCTGATAGATACGTCGCCGTTGTTTGCATTTATGGTATTGTCGGGCGCAATAACATAAGCAAACAATGCAAAGAAGGTAAGAAATACGATAAAGACTAATGAAAAAACGCCCCAAGAATTTCTTTTGAATTTTTGGAGCGCCTTTTTATTTGCCGAAACAAATTTTTTAAACACTTTTTTATTTTTTAAATGACTATCAGAAACCTTACGCCAAAATAGATTGATTTATTGTATTTAGATAAATCGTCACTTCGAGTAGCGTAATGCAGTGAAGCCTTTCGGCAAGCTCAAGACAGGCTATCGAGAAGTCTTTCTAAATTACAAGTTCTCGACAAGCTCGAACTGACGTATCGGATACATTACTTGGCTAAATTTACTGATGAACCAATTTTAAATTTACTTTCTTTTATATCTTTTAAAACATTCACGGCTTCTTCTACATAAACATCGTTGTTCAGGCTTTTAAACCAGCGTTTGCGTTTGTTTTGCAAAACCGTATCGTTTTTAACCAAAGCTTCATCATGTGGTAATGACGTAAAAGATAAACTGTTTTTGTATTCTTTTAAAACATTGAATCGTTTTGATTGTTCTTCTAACTGTTTTGATTTTGCAAGGTACTCGTTATATTCTAACGGAAATGTATTGTCGTCTTGCTGTGATTTGACCCATTTCGCGCTTTCGTCAATCAGTTTGAATTCTTTATTTGCAGCCACACGGTTTCTACTTTTGTCTTTTACCGGAGCAAAATTATAATCAAAAACGTTGTATTTCGCTTTGGCAATTTTATCCCACTGCATTGCATTTTCATTGTCGCGCTCGCCGGTATCAACATATAAGAAACGGTCTGGTAATACCAAATCACTTTCAACGCCTTTCAATTGGGTTGATCCACCATTTACACGATAGAATTTCTGACTTGTGAATTTCATGGCACCTAAATCACCAATTTTTTTATTGCCGAATCTGTTTAAATCTAACAAGTTTTGAACGGTTCCTTTTCCGTATGAATGTTTAGATCCTAAAACCAATCCACGGTTATAATCCTGAATGGCAGCTGCAAAGATTTCCGATGCCGATGCCGAATAGTTATTTATTAAAACCACTAAAGGTCCGGTCCATTGTGTTTTGTTGTCACGGTCGTACAATACATCGCTTTCGCCCGATTTTGCTTTTACCTGAACAACCGGTCCTTGCGGTATAAACAAACCTACCATATCTACTACAGTTTGTAAAGATCCGCCCCCGTTGTTACGTAAATCTACAATGATACCTTCTACTTTTTGTTCTTTTAGGTATTCAACTTCTTTGGCAACGTCTTTAAAGGCATCGCGGTTTTCTTTATTTTCAAAATTTATATAAAATTTAGGCAAATGAATGATTCCGTATTTACCGTCGGGTGTATCAATTAAAGACGATTTTGCAAAGGTTTCCTCAACTTCAAATTTATCGCGAACAATGGCTATTACCTTTACTGTACCATCTACTTTTTTTACGGTAAGTTTTACGGTAGTACCTTTTTTACCTTTAATCATTTTAACCACTTTATCTAAACGCATGCCTGCAATATCAACAGGTTGCTCCTCACTCTGACCTACTTTTAAAATAATGTCGCCATTTTCCAATTCGCCTTGTTTCATAGCAGGTCCGCCGGGAATTACTTCGGTAATTTCGGTGTTCTGGTCTTTTTTACGCAGCTGCGCGCCAATTCCTTCCATAGAACCAGTCATGCTTTCATCGAATTTCTTCTTATCGTCCGGAGCAAGGTAGTTGGTATGCGGGTCAAACTGTTCTAATAGTGTATTTATATAAATGGTTAACCATTCGTCACGCGAAATCTCTTCGAAAAATTCAAAGAATTCATTTAAAGATTTTAAGGTCGTTTCACGCGATTCTTTTTCCAGCTCGGTAAAGGTTTTCTTTGGTTCTTTGCCAATAGAATCTTTTTCCTGAAGTTTTAAATTATCTTCAATGCCCGAAAGTACGTTCAATTTCAACTGCTTTCGCCAACGTTCTTTTAATTCTTCCTTGTTTTTTGCCCAAGGCTGTTTTTCGTAATCGGTATTAATAGATTCTTTAACCGAAAAATCCATCGGTTTTGCCAAAATTTCCTTGTAATACGCTTTAGCCTCTTGAATTCGGTTTTCAAATAACGGATAACTTTCGTTAAAAAAGTTTATGCGCTGTTCTTTAAATTCGTCGTCAATAAGGGTTTTGTATTTGTTCAATCCGTCAACGTCAGATTGTAACAGGTAACGTTTGTTACCATCTATCACCTTTAAATAATTGTTATATACCTTTTCTGAAAAAGAATCGTTTATATCGGCAGGGTGGTAGTGCGCGTTTTGCAACACAAAGCTTAATACACCCATTAAAAAAGCTTCTTTTTCAGGATCAGGTTCAGTAGTTTTTTTAAATGGAACAAAACTCCACAATGCAGCAGAAAGCGCCACAATAAGTATCAGTACTTTATAATTTCTCTTCATAAATTGCCAAATAGCAGTCATCAATAAATTTTCAACTAAAGTAAAGAAAAACTGTTTATAAAAACTATTAAAGCTTAAATAAAATTTTGTTAAGTATTTCAAGCAGGTCTGCTTTTAAGACAGGTTTTTAATTAAAATGATTACTTTTACGGTAATAAAAGTTTTTTTATGAAAAAGCCATTGATTTTAGTTACGAATGACGACGGTATTACTGCACCGGGAATTCGTACTTTAATTAGTATAATGAAGGAAATAGGTCAGGTGATTGTGGTAGCACCCGATAGTCCGCAATCGGCAATGGGTCATGCAATAACAGTAAATAATACCTTGTTTTTAGAGCAGGTTTATATTGATAAAGACGGCATAAAAGAGTTTGCCTGCTCCGGAACACCTGTTGACTGTGTGAAAATAGCGATCGATCAAATCATAAAAGCCAAACCTGATATTTGTATTTCGGGAATAAATCATGGATCTAATTCGGCTTCTAACGTAATTTATTCGGGAACGATGTCTGCAGCGGTAGAAGCAGGTATGAGCGGAATTCCTGCTATTGGTTTTTCTTTGGCAGATTACAGTTGGAACGCCGATTTTGAACCCATTAAAAAATTCGTAAAGCAAATCACTGTTGAAACCATAAAAAACGGCTTACCCGAAGGTGTGGTTTTAAATGTGAATTTCCCTAAACTGGCAGAGAAAAACATTAAAGGAATTAAAATATGCCGACAGGCAAAAGCTACCTGGGTTGAAAAGTTCGATGAACGGACAAATCCCCACGGAAAAAAATATTATTGGTTAACCGGAACGTTTGTTAATCACGATAAAGGCGAAGATACAGATGAATGGGCACTTGCCAACGGATACATTTCTGTAGTGCCTGTACAGTACGATTTAACAGCATATCACGCTATGCAACAACTTAATACCTGGGAATTATAATGAACAGATTTTTAAAATTTTTATTGGGAACTTTATCTGCATTGGCTATTTCGTTTGTTTGCGGATGCGTTTTGTTTTATTTATTCACGAAGATGAATCCATTGGAAAACGGATTGATTTTTAAAATGACCGATGTATCAACCAAAGCTTTTTCATTGGGATCGATACCAAACATCGGCTTGTTTTATCTGTTTTTAAACCGCGAAAATTATTTCAGTGCACGCGGCGTTATCTTCTCGTTTATATTAATAGCCTTCTACATTATTTTTAGTTAATGAAATATTACATTATAGCCGGCGAAGCTTCAGGCGATTTGCACGGAGCCAATTTAATGAAAGCTCTTTTTAAGGAAGAACCCAATGCAGAAGTGCGTTTTTGGGGTGGTGATTTAATGCAGCAGATAGGCGGCACGCTGGTAAAACATTACAAAGATCTGGCTTTTATGGGTTTTGCAGAAGTGGTTGCTAATATAAGAACCATTTTTAAGAACATTGATTTATGTAAGAAGGATATCAAAGCATTTAACCCGGATGTAATTATTTTTATTGATTATCCCGGTTTTAACATGCGCATTGCCAAATGGGCAAAAAAACAGGGATTTGATACACATTATTATATTTCGCCACAAATCTGGGCGTGGAAAGAGGGGAGAATTAAAGCCATAAAACGCGATGTAAATCACATGTACACCATTCTTCCTTTTGAAAAAGATTTTTACGAAAACAAGCACAACTATCCGGTACATTATGTAGGTCACCCGCTGTTAGATGAAATTGAAGAATTTAAAAAAAATCAGTCGGTAGATTTTAAAGAGGTTTATGATTTGGATGATCGACCGATAATCGCTTTATTACCAGGAAGCCGCAAACAGGAAATTTCCAAACTGCTTACCGAAATGCTACGTATAGTTGATTCATATCCGCAGTTTCAGTTTATCATTGCAGGTGCACCAAGTTTAAATGCCGATTTCTACAAACCGTTTATCAAACAGGAAAACGTAAAATTAATTTTAAACGATACCTACAATCTGTTGAACAATGCCTATGCTGCCATAGTAACATCGGGTACGGCAACGTTAGAAACTGCCTTGTTCCATGTCCCTCAGGTTGTGGTTTACAAAGGCAACGAAATATCGTATCAGATAGCAAAACGCGTTATTAAATTAAAGTACATTTCGCTTGTAAATTTAATTATGGATGAACAAATTGTTACCGAATTAATACAGAATGAGTGCAATACGGCAAACATAAAAAAGGAATTTGATAAAGTTATTAACAATTCTCATAGGTCAAAAATGTTTGTAAAGTACCGTGAATTAAGTGAATTGTTAGGAGGAGGTGGTGCAAGTGAACGAGTTATCAACATAATTAAGAAAACTTTAAGAACTTTTTAGGAAGTTTAAGAAAATTAAAAAACCTATATTTGTGTTATACCAAAGCAAAGATTATAAATTCTATTATTCAAAATATTAATAAATGAAAAATTTAGCTTTAACGTTAGTAACTTTGTTTACTGTATGTTTAGGCACAGAGGTATCCGCTCAAAGCAAAAAGACTCCTACTGTTACAACTACATCAAAGATCCAAAAAGCAAAAGAAGAGGCTGCAATTGCCAGTATCAATAAGCAGATGAATGCAATTGACGACGAGTTAGACAATAAGACGTCTAAAAAAGTCGAAAAAACAAAATACTGCTATTTAACCGAACAGTTGCTAAATGTAGCAAACGATTATCAGGGAATTCGCTACCAATGGGGTGGAATGTCCCGCACAGGTATGGATTGTTCAGGTTTCGTAAAAAATGCATTTACTCAGTTCAATATAGAATTACCAAGAACTTCAAAAGAAATGGCTTCACGTGGCGAACGCGTATCGTCTTCGGAAGCTAAACCAGGCGATCTAATCTTCTTTAAAAACGGTGGCTCAAGAGTAATAAATCATGTAGGAATTGTAACTGAAGTAGATGGTGACGATATTAAATTCATTCACTCTGCAACTTCAAAAGGAGTTTCGATTAATTCAACAAAAGAAGCATATTACAGTAAAGGTTTTGTACAGATAAACCGCGTTTACGACAGACAAGTATTATAGTTAGTTATTTAATATTCAAATTTTCATATCTTTATTTTAATGAATAAGGTAATGAAATATCCAATTTATCCCATTGCATTTTCTTATGTTAGTGGGATTTTTTGTAGCTTATATTTTGGGCTTCCAACGACTGTTGTACTTTCGGTTGCAGTTTTATCCTTCCTGTTGTTGGTTTTGCTTTATATCTTACAGCGTAATAAGGGGTTTAACGGCAAATTGAATGCTTTTACTTTTGTTTCTGTTTTCTTTACGTTTGCTTCATTGGGTTTTTTAATCCACCATTTTACTAATAAACCTGTAATTATTACTGATTTAGATCAAAAGGAATTCACGATAAAGGTAACCGAAGTATTAAAATCAAACCATTATTCACATCGGGTTTATGCCTCACTTTTATCCCATGAAAAAGAACCTGATGTTTTAGTAACGTTTTCTAATAAAGCGCCATTGCCTAAAGTTGGTACGGTTTACACACTGGTTGGAATTGTAAAAGAAGTGCCTGAACCCCGAAATCTATACGATTTTAACTATAAGCAGTATTTAAAAAACAAACACATTTATTATCAGATTAATTCAAATCATGCGCCTTTTAAAATTGCAGAAGAATCGTCGGTACATAAGCTGGTTGTAAATTTTAGGGATTATTTAATTACACAGTTTGATAAGTTGGGCTACCCCGAGAAAACCAAGGGTTTTATTGAAGCGCTGCTTTTTGGCATCAAAACTAATTTAAACGATGAAATTCAGCAGCAGTTTAAAGATTTCGGAATCCTGCATGTACTCGCAGTATCGGGTATGCATGTGGTATTGCTGTTTTCAACAATATCTTATGTATTACAGCATTTGCGTGTTCCTAAAAAAGTAGTTACGGTTATATTAATCGTTTTTCTGTTGATTTTTAGTTTAATGGCAGGCTTTTCGGGATCGGTAGTTCGTGCAGCGTTAATGTGTTTAATGGCGATTGTTGGTACTTTAACAGGAAGAAGAATATATACCATAAATCTTTTGGTAGGAAGCATGTTATTAATCTTGCTTATCGAACCTAACTACTTGTTCGATGTTGGTTTTCAGTTGAGTTATCTTGCCGTATTTTCTATTGTTTTTTGTTATCCGGTAATTCAGCGCTTCTTTACCTTTAAAAACATAATTTTGAACTATTTTGGTCAGCTTGTGGGTGTTTCATTGGTTGCGCAATTGGGAGTTTTGCCATTAAATATCTATTATTTTAAGCAGATCCCGTTACTGTTTTTAATAGGAAATCTTATTGCGATTCCTTTAACATCGTTTCTGCTTTGTGCCTGGTTTTTGCAGATGCTTTTAAGTTTGATTTCAGTTAAGATATTTACTTTTTTTACATCGATTTTAAACAGTATAAGCACTTTTTGTTTTGATAGTTTAAGCAGTCTGTCAGATTATTTTTCGGTAAAAACAATCGATTTTCATTTTAATGTCTTTCAAACAATTTTAGCCTTACTGATTGTTTTCTGTGGATTTTGGTTCTTCCATAAAAAGACCGTTTCAAAAGTTTTTGTTTTTTTAGGGTTGGTTGTCGGTTTTCAGTTCGCGAGTGTGAACAAATTATATCAGAACGGCAACGAGAAAGAATTGGTTTTATTAAGCGATACTAAAAACATGGTGATTTTGAACCGTGTAGGTTGCCATATTCGGCAAATAGGCACTGCTTCAAGTTATACTGCACAAAGCATTAAGAATTATTCGATGCACAACAGCGCAGTAATTACAAAAGTTGATTCTTTGAGTAATTCTTTTGTGTTAAACAACAAAACATGGCTGGTTGTCGACAGTTTGTCGGTTTATCCGAAACAGCAGTTTGATTACGTGGTTTTGTATCAAAATGCAAAAGTAAATTTAGAACGGTTTACACAATATACCCAACCTAAACTCATTGTTTTACATAACAGTAATCATCAATATTTGGTTGATGAATATGTGGCGTATCTTATGGAAAGAAAAATCCCTTACTACGATATGCGCAATAAGGGAAGTTATGTGGTTGAATTACATTAGTGAAATTAACTCGTCAGCATTTTTATAGCCTACAATCGATTTTACTATTTTTCCTTCCGAATTAATCACAACCATTGTTGGATAACCCGGAACTTGTAAGAAACCTGTAAACTGGTGCATTCCGTTTCTTGAATTTTTACGTGCTTCCTGATAATCTGGATTTGTGTAAAGTTTTCCGCCAAACTGAATTTCCTCATTACCTTCGGCATTAAATTTTACCGCATTGTATTTTTCGTTGATTGCCTTTACAACCTTTTCGTCAGAGAATGTATTTTTATCCAACATTTTACAAGGTCCGCACCAAACGGTGTAAGCATCAATAAAAATCGGTTTTTTGTTTTTCTTCTGTGCGGTAAGGGCATCTTTCATGCTCATCCACTTAATTTCCTGAGCTTGGCTAACAAAACAAGCCATAGTAAATAATACTAATAATATGCTTTTTTTCATTGTTTAAAAATTAATACGTAAATATAAAAAAAATCCGATAGCAAAAACTATCGGATTTGTTATTTTCAAAAAGCATGCCTTATTTTACACCATGCATTAATTTTTTAAGTATCGGATTCAACAACATTACCAATAAACCTGCTGCAATTGGAACTATCGTAAAAATTAAGAAGAACGTTGATAATGAATACTGCGCGGTAATATTTTCAATTTCACCACCTACGGCAGCTGCCAATTTGTTTCCTATAGCAATGGCTAAATACCAGATGCCGAACATGAAAGCAATCATTCGTGCGGGAACTAATTTCGATACGTATGATAAGCCTACTGGTGATAAAAACAATTCTCCTAATGTGTGGAACAAATAGGCTAAAACCAACCAGATCATAGAAACTTTTACGCCTGCTTGGATACCGTGTGAACCATAAGCCAATAAACCAAAACCGATAGCCATGATGATTAATCCTAAACCATATTTTACAGCTGCCGGCGGATTGAATTTTGAATCCCATATTTTAGAAACAGAGGAAGCCAAAGCAATGATAAAGAAGGAGTTGAGAATTGAAAACCAAGAAGGATCGATTTCTGAAGCTGTTTTATTGAATTCATTATTTAACATCCAGATAGCCACACCCCATACGCCTAAAAAGGTTATAGCCAAAACTATGTTTGATGCAGGAGCTTTCTTGAATGTTTGTTTTGCCAGCAATAGCAAAACCCAAGAAATAATTAATAAGGGTACAACTGTTAATAGCGTATTAATGATATTAAAAGTTGTTAGGGAAGTTCCTTCTAAAGAGCGGTCAACACTATCACGTGCAAAAATCACTAACGATGATGCACCTTGTTCAAAACTCATCCAGAAGAAAATCGTAAAAAATGCAAATACAGTAACAGCGATCATTCGGTCACGTACTATTGGTGAGTATCTAACTACACGAGATATTACTAATATCAAAAATAAAATTAATCCTATTACAATCATCGCTATAGATCCATCCATACCAAACATTTTTTCTGGTAAAATATGAATCCCTGCAATTTTTGATAACGGGTCGTTAAATGCATACAAAAGTCCGATTAATGTTGATAATGCAATTAAGACATAGTCAAGCATAGTAAAAGGATTGGCTTTGTCTTCTTCACCTTCTTTTAAATCAGCCTTTGCTGCTGCAGCTTTTGCTAATACGCCTTCTTTTGTTGGGACTTCACCAATAGTGCCAAATAATGGTTTTGCCAACCAAAATTGTAACGTACCCAACAGCATAAAAATTCCCGCTAACCCAAAGCCATAGTGCCAACCAACATTGTTTGCCAAATATCCGCAAAGCATCATTCCGAAGAAAGCACCTGCGTTTACACCCATATAGAAAATGGTGTATGCACCGTCTTTCTTTTCAGGAAACGATTTATACATTTCCGACAAAATAGAAGTCATATTTGGTTTAAAGAAACCTGTTCCTATAACTAAACATGCTAATCCTAAATACATGAAAATAGGAGTGTCAAAAGCCATAAATGCGTGACCTAAGGTCATAATGATTGATCCTATTACAACCGCCCAACGGTATCCAATGTATTTATCTGCTATTATTCCACCAAAAATAGGAGTAATGTATAACAACATGGCATACGTACCGTACAATGCACCTGCGCTTTCAGCATTCCAACCCCAACCAGGATTGTTGCCTGTTATGGCAGCCGTTAAAAATAGAATTAATAAAACACGCATTCCGTAGAATGAAAAACGCTCCCACATCTCTGTGAAGAAAAGAACGAATAATCCGGAAGGATGACCTAAAACTTTCGATTTAAAAAAATCAGGATTAGCTGTTTCTGCTGACATTCAATATAATTTTAATTTTCAATCTTGAAAGATAACCAATTTATTTAATTCCGTGCATTAATTTTTTAATTAATGGATTTAGCACCATTACCAATATCGCAGCTGCTGCCGGAATTGCCGTGAATAAGAAAAAGAA
>JBEBXJ010000018.1:0-30891 GCA_040391685.1 Paenimyroides baculatum | reverse complement strand
ATGCCACAAAAGCTATGAGCGAAAAGCCCGCCCCGCCCAATAAAAGGCGGGGAACACTCAACAGAGAAGCAAAAAAAAAGTGATTCTAACCGAATCACTCTTTTTTTTATTTCTCAATCTCTTTTAAAGATTCCATTTTTTTGTTTGCGAGGAATCCTTTAATATCTTCAAAATGTTCTTTTACGCGCTTGTTTCCAAACTCAAAAACCTTTTCGGCCAAACCGTCAAGGAAATCTCTGTCGTGCGAAACCAGAATCAACGTTCCGTCAAAATCGCGTAATGCATCTTTTATAATATCCTTAGTTTTCATATCCAAGTGATTTGAAGGCTCATCCAAAATCAACAGATTAACAGGTTCTAACAATAATTTTATCATTGCCAAACGTGTTTTTTCACCACCCGAAAGTACTTTTACCTTTTTTTGAATATCATCGCCATGAAACATAAATGCTCCGAGTATGTTTTTAATTTGTGTACGAACATCACCAACCGCAATTCTATCAATAGTTTCAAAAATAGTCGCATTTTCATCTAACAACGCTGCCTGATTTTGAGCAAAATAGCCAATTTGTGCATTATGACCAACTTCTACCGAACCACCGTTGATTTCGATTTCTTTCATGATGGCTTTAATCATGGTTGATTTTCCTTCTCCATTTTTTCCGACGAAAGCTACTTTTTGTCCACGTTCGATTACCAAATTAGCGTCTTTAAAAATTAATTTATCATCGTACGATTTTTCAAGATCTTTAACAATAACGGGATATTGACCTGAACGAACCGATGGTGGGAATTTCAACTTTAAAGCCGAATTATCAATTTCATCAACTTCGATAGGAACAATCTTTTCTAACATACGAACGCGTGATTGAACCGCATCGGTTTTAGAAAATGTTCCACGAAAACGATCAATAAACGCCTGATTATCTGCAATAAATTTCTGCTGCTCATCGTACGCTTTCTGCTGATGAACACGTCTGTCTTTTCGCAATTCTAAATAATGAGAATATTTGGCTTTGTAATCGTAAATTCTTCCCATGGTAACTTCGATTGTTCTGTTGGTAATGTTGTCAACAAACGCTCTATCGTGCGAAATCACCATTACGGCTTTTGCCTGATTGATCAAGAAATCTTCCAGCCATTCAATACTATCCATATCCAAGTGGTTGGTTGGCTCATCTAACAAAATCAAATCGGGTTTTGTCAATAAGATTTTTGCCAATTCGATACGCATTCTCCATCCACCAGAAAATTCTTTGGTAGGGCGATTGAAATCTTCTCTTCCGAATCCAAGACCTTTTAAGATTTTTTCTACTTCGGCTTCATAATTTACTTCTTCGATTGAATAATATTTTTCAGATAATTCTGAAACTCGTTCAATCAATTTCATATATTCATCGCTTTCGTAATCGGTACGAACGGTTAACTGCTCGTTAATATCGTCGATTTCTTTCTTCATATTTAAAACCGATGAAAACGCTTTTGAAGTTTCTTCTAAAACCGTGCAATTATCTTCGGTTAATAAATGCTGTGGCAAATAAGCAATAACCGCATCGCCTGGAGCCGAAATGTTACCTCGCGTTGGCTTGTTTGCACCCGCTACAATTTTAAGTAAGGTAGATTTTCCCGCACCATTTTTACCCATAAGGGCAATTTTATCGGTTTCATTAATGGCGAAAGTTACTTCGCTGAAAAGTGTTGTTCCGCCAAATTCTACGGCAATATCGTTTACTGTAATCATTTTATAAAAATAAGTTGCGCAAAGATAATTGAAGAAATTAAAAAAAATAGATTATCAAACCTATTTTTCAATTTTACTATTCTTTAAAGTAAATTGCAACAAAATATATCCTAACAAAGCGGCAATTGTAGAGGATATTAAAATAGCAAGTTTTGATATGACGATATCTTCCTGATTTGAAAATGCCAGATTTGTAATAAAGATCGACATTGTAAATCCGATACCGCCCAAACAGGCAACCGCAAACAAATGTTTCCAATTAATGGCATTTGGCAGTTTGCACCAACCTAACGAAATTACAAAGAACGAAAACAAGGTAATACCTAAAGGTTTTCCTACAATTAATCCACCGTAAATTCCTAATGCGTTGTTGTCCAGTAAGCCATTAATTGCGGTTGAATCAATCAACACAGCGGTATTTGCTAATGCAAACAATGGTAATATGATGAATGACACAGGTTTTGCCAAGCTGTGTTCTAAATCTGTTGATAACGAAGATTCCGTTTTTATTTTACTAAACGGAATGGTGAATGCCAGTAAAACTCCGGCTATTGTTGCATGAACACCCGATTGCAGCATGAAATACCACGCAAAAGCGCCCAATACCAAATAAAGCCACAAATAATTCACGTTGCGTTTTCCTAAAACAAAAAGTATGGTTAAAATTCCTAATGAAATCAACAGGTTAATGCCGTTAAAATTCGAAGTATAAAAAAAGCCGATAACCAAGATTGCCATTAAATCATCAATCACTGCCAAAGCGGTTAAAAAAACTTTTAATCCTAACGGAACTCTACTTCCCAACAACGATAAAATTCCTAAAGCAAAAGCAATATCGGTAGCCATTGGAATTCCCCATCCATGAGCCGTTGTAGTATCATGATTAAAATACATATAGATAGCAGACGGCACTAAAACACCGCCAATCGCAGCAAAAACGGGAAGCAATGCTGCCTTTACATTTGATAATTCGCCTGTATAAATTTCCTTTTTCAGCTCTAATCCCACAAACAGAAAAAAGATCGCCATTAAACCATCGTTAATCCAAAATTCGATATTTCCTAAAGGTAACATAGTTGTCCAAAAATGATGATATCCATCACCAAATGCAGAATTCGCTATAATCAGGGAAAAGATCGTACATAAAATCAATAAAATTCCCGGAGCTTTTTCGTTTGATAAAATTCGTGATAAAGTCAATTTAGAATTCATGATTACAGCTTTTAGAAGTGATGAAAGGCGAAATTACAGGAATTACAATTTTGAAACAAGAACAATCGTACAAATTGAATATTTTGCAATTTTATACCACTCTTTTTAATTATCTTTGCTCATTAGATTGAACAATATATGGAATCGGTTTTAGAAACAAACAAACCGGCTACTGGTAAACCAAAATGGTTACGTGTAAAATTACCAACCGGCAAAAAATATACAGAATTAAGAGGTTTAGTAGATAAATACAAACTTCATACAATTTGCACCTCTGGAAGCTGCCCTAACATGGGTGAATGCTGGGGAGAAGGTACGGCTACGTTCATGATTTTAGGAAACATTTGTACGCGTTCTTGCGGATTTTGCGGTGTAAAAACCGGTCGCCCCGAAACAGTAGATTGGGATGAACCTGAAAAAGTCGCCCGTTCTATAAAATTAATGAACATTAAACACGCGGTTCTTACATCTGTAGATCGTGACGATTTAAAAGACGGCGGTTCAATTATCTGGGCTGAAACTATTAAAGCAGTTCGCAGAATGAGCCCTGGAACTACAATGGAAACATTAATTCCTGATTTTCAAGGCATCGAAAGAAACATCGACCGTATATTAGAAGTTGCTCCCGAGGTAATTTCGCATAATATGGAAACTGTTCGCCGATTAACCCGCGAAGTGCGTATTCAAGCGAAATACGACCGTAGTTTGGAAGTTTTACGTTACCTAAAAGCAAACGGAGCTAAAAGAACTAAATCGGGCATTATGCTTGGTTTGGGCGAAACCGAAGAAGAAGTTATACAAACCATGCACGATTTGCGAAATGTTGGTTTAGATGTTCTAACAATTGGTCAGTACTTACAGCCAAGTAAAAAACATTTACCTGTAAAGGAATTCATTACGCCAGATCAGTTTAAAAAATACGAAGAAATTGGTTTAAACCTTGGTTTCCGTCATGTAGAAAGTGGTGCCTTGGTTCGTTCTTCTTACAAAGCACAAAAACATATTTTATAATATCGGGTCGTTCTTAAGAACGACCTACTTGTTTTCTATAATAAATTATGAAAATAAAAATCGCTATTAATGGATTTGGTCGCATTGGTCGAAACCTTTTCCGTTTACTGATTCATCATCCACAGATAGAAATGGTTGCCATCAATGATTTAGCCGATACCGCAACAATGGCGCATCTATTAAAATACGATAGTGTACACGGCAAATTATCGGAAAACATTTCTCACGATGAAAATCATTTGATTGTAAATGATAAAAAAATCGTGTTTCTGCATGAAAAAGACATTACTAAATTAAACTGGAAACCTTTTGATCCTGACTTTGTAATTGAAGCAACCGGAAAACACAAAACAACAGAATTACTTCAACATCACATAAAAAACGGAGCAAAAAGAGTAATTCTTTCGGTCCCGCCTGATGATAACGAAATTAAAACCGTGGTTCTTGGTGTAAATGAATCTATTTTAAATGGTTCGGAATTAATTGTTTCCAATGCAAGTTGTACCACCAACAATGCAGCGCCAATGGTTAAAATTATTCATGAATTATGCGGATTGGAAAAAGCCTTTATAACCACCGTTCATTCTTATACAACAGACCAAAGTTTACACGACCAACCTCATAAAGATTTACGCAGAGCCCGTGGTGCGGCACAGTCCATCATTCCTACAACAACAGGTGCAGCAAAAGCTTTAACAAAAATTTTTCCTGAATTTGAAGGAAAAATAGGCGGCGGTGGCATTCGTGTTCCTGTTCCCGATGGATCATTAACCGATATTACCTGTTATGTGAACCGTGATGTTTCGGTAGAAGAAATCAATGAAGCTTTTAAAAGCGCAGCCGAAAACCAATTGAGAGGTATCATTGAATATACCGAAGACCCTATTGTTTCTGTGGATATTATTGGAAACACACATTCGTGTTTGTTTGATGCGCAACTTACAGCCGTTTTGGGCAGAATGGTAAAAATTGTAGGTTGGTATGATAATGAAATCGGATATTCATCTCGACTAATCGATTTGATTCAGTTTTTATCAAATAAGAAACAGAATTAATATATTTGCCAAAATTTATAACATATACTCCATGAAAACATTAGACAAATTAATGGCACGCAGCGGTAATCAATGCGAATTATGTGCAACCACAAACAATTTATCAATTTACGATGTTCCGCCAACAGCAAGTAATTTATCAGACCGAGAAATTTTAGCTTGCGAAACCTGTTTAAATCAAATTGAAAAAAAAGAAGAATTAAATGCGAATCACTGGCAATGTCTGTCAACTTCGATGTGGAACGAGAATATCCCCGTGCAAGTTGTAAGCTGGCGTATGCTTAACCGTTTTAGAAACGAAAGCTGGGCTGCCGATTTGCTTGACATGATGTATTTAGATGATGAAACTTTAGATTGGGCAAAACAAACAGGCGATCACGAAGGCGATGGAAGCATCGATTTACATAAGGACTGTAACGGAAATATTTTAATAGGTGGCGATACTGTTACCCTTATTAAAGATTTAGATGTAAAAGGATCTACTTTAAACGCAAAAATTGGTACTGCTGTAAGAAACATTCGTCTGGTTCATGATAACACAGAACAGATTGAAGGAAAAATTGATGGTCAGCAGATTGTTATCCTTACAAAATATGTAAAAAAACAAAGTTAATTCTATCAAAAACTGAATATTTAAAAGGTTCTATTGTTAAAATAGAACCTTTCTTATTTCTTAACATTTTTTGGCACACACTTTGAAAATCACCTCATAACAAAACAATTATTCAATCCTTTAAACAAATTTGTTATGAAAACTTTTTTCACTTTAGCACTTTTAGCCATTACAACAATTGCAAGTGCGCAGCCGGGACACCACAACGGTCACCATAAACATAAAAAACACCACAAAACACATAAAGTACACAAACATCATAGAGATAATGCTCCCCATTACCGCCACAATCAAAGAAAAGTTGTTAGGCACGATAACCGCAGAGACTATTATTATCATGTAGATCGTGAAATGAGCAGATACGATTTTTTAAGATTATCGCGCGCCCAAAGATCAAAATTACAAGTTTCATTAAATTTTATGGTTGCCAACAATTACGGTCCGCGTGACTACGAATACAGATTGCGTAGAGATTTAAGAAACATATTAACCAGAGAGCAATACAGCATGTGGGAACGCAGAGCCTATACGGGTGGTGGTAATACTTTTGTATTTAACTTTAACAGATAATTTTCACTAAAAACAAATCCAATAAATGAGAAAACCTCCGTATTTACGGAGGTTTTTCTGTATAATTAAAGATAATTCTGGTTAGTTTATATCAATAATAACTTTCGGATTTTCGTCAGTTCTAGCTTGTCTAGAACCGATAATTCAGAACCTTCTCGATGCCTGTCTTGACATCTCGACTTCGCTCGATGTGACAGTTACGAAAACTCGAAGTGACTAGTTATCTAAATAAAATTATCTTGTAAATAATAATTCGCGATACTTGGTTAAAGTCCATAACTCATTATCAACCATTAACTCTAATTTATCTGCATGGTAACGAATTTCATCAAAATATGGTTTTACGTTATCGCAATAAGCATGTGCCATTTTTTCTACAGATTCTAACGCGTTTGCTTCTTTACGGGCATCCATCATTGCGTGTAATTTCGCATTAAGCTCGTTAACGTGCATTGAAGTTTTCTTTAGAATTAAAATTTGTTCAGCAGCATACTCTTCATAATCTTTGCCAAAAATTTCTTTTAAACCTTTAACATTCTCAATTAATAAGTTTTGATATTTAAAAGCTGTTGGAATAATATGGTTACGAACAATATCACCTAAAACACGTCCTTCGATTTGGATTTTCTTAATATAATCTTCCAATTCAATTTCGTAACGCGATTCAACTTCTGTATGATTCATTACGTTAAGCTCAGCAAACAAATCGAATGCTTTTTTAGAAACTTTTGCTTTTAATGCTGCCGGCGTTGTTTTATGGTTCGATAATCCACGGCGAGCCGCTTCCTCTTCCCACTCTTTGCTATATCCGTCGCCTTCAAACAAAATATTTTTAGTCTGTTTAATATATTCGCGTAATACATTAAAAATAGCTTCGTCTTTTTTCAATCCGTCTTTTTCAACCAAAGCTTCTACTTCTTTTCTAAAATCGATCAACTGTTTTGCAACAATCGAGTTTAAAGTGGTCATTGAAGTTGCACAGTTCGCCGTTGATCCAACTGCACGAAATTCAAATTTATTCCCTGTAAAAGCGAATGGAGATGTACGGTTACGATCAGTATTATCCAACAAAACGTCCGGAATTTTACCAACTACATTTAATTTTAAATCGGTTTTTTCTTCAGGTGATAATTTTCCTGTTGATACACCTTCTAATTCTTCTAAAACTTTAGTCAGTTGCTGACCAATGAAAATCGATATAATTGCCGGTGGCGCTTCATTCGCTCCTAAACGGTGATCGTTTGATGCCGATGCAATTGATGCACGCAACAATTCTTCATAATTAGAAACCGCTTTAATGGTATTGATAAAGAACGTTAAAAACTGTAAATTGCTGTTTGGAGTTTTACCAGGAGCCAATAAATTTACACCTGTATCAGTCGCTAACGACCAGTTGTTGTGTTTACCAGATCCGTTTACGCCTTTAAATGGTTTTTCATGGAACAATACTTTAAAGTGGTGACGTTCGCCAACTTTTTGCATTACATCCATTAACAACGAGTTGTGATCTACCGCTAAATTCGTTTCTTCGAAAATCGGAGCTAATTCAAACTGATTTGGAGCAACTTCATTATGACGCGTTTTCACAGGAATCCCCAACAACATACATTCATTTTCCAAATCGCGCATGTAGTTTAAAACCCTTGTAGGAATTGATCCGAAATAATGATCTTCTAATTGCTGACCTTTAGCCGAAACGTGCCCCAATAATGTTCTACCTGTTTGTAAAATATCTGGGCGCGATGCTGCCAATGCATCATCAATTAAGAAATATTCTTGTTCCCACCCTAAGGTTGGAGTTACTTTTTTTACGTTTTTGTCGAAAAACTTTGCAACTTCTGTAGCAGCTTCATCAATTGCAGATAATGCTCTTAATAAAGGTGCTTTGTTATCTAAAGCTTCACCTGTATATGATACAAATACGGTTGGAATACATAATGTTGTTCCGTAAATAAATGCTGGCGAAGTTGGATCCCAAGCGGTATAACCACGTGCTTCGAATGTGTTTCTGATACCTCCGTTTGGAAAAGATGATGCGTCAGGTTCTTGTTGAACCAATTGTGAACCACCAAATTTTTCTACCGGATCAGACCCATCAAATGATGTTTCAAAAAAAGCATCGTGTTTTTCAGCGGTTGTTCCTGTTAATGGTTGAAACCAATGCGTATAATGAGTAACACCTTTGCTCATTGCCCATTCTTTCATACCCAACGCAATATAATCTGCCATTCTGCGATCAATTTTTACACCTTGATCCATTGCAGAACGTACTGCTTTGTATGCTTCAGGAGTTAAATGCTGACGCATTGATTTGTCATTGAATACATTGCTACCGAATATTTCTGATTTTTTACCTAATTCAGAAACCGCTACCGGCGGACGGTTACTTGCTGCTTTTAAAGCCTCGAAACGAAAAGTTGCCATATTTTTTGTATTGTGTAGTTATACCATGCAAAAATAAATAAAATTTTTATTAAAAATAAAAACACCCCCTAAAATTTAGGGGGTGTTTTTAAAAACATTTAATTATTTCTTTAATTGCAGTGTTTTTATCGGGGCATTCTCCAAACCTAATGCTGAAATAGTAGCATTGTAGTCACTATAATTTATTTTTTGTGCAAATCCGCCTGGTATTACAACCACTCTAAAAGTTTGGCGGTAAACAAATTCGTTATATTCTGCATTTGAAAGTTCATTTACAGGGAAATTTGCAGTAAAATATACTTTTACGTCGTAACGCGTAAAATCGTAATCATAGGTTACTATATCTCCATTTCCACCTAAGTTGTATGAAACAGGAATGAGTCTCCAAGAATCTCCTTGCCATCTGTAAACCAAAACATTATCACTATCGTAAATTGGCGGTTGAAAATTAAAAGTTGCAGAATATGTATAGGCATCTTCTTGGCGCAATGTCTCGTTTGATCTTTCAAAAACTTGAGATTGTTCTTCATAATATTCTTCAATAGTACAGCTTTGTAATGCTGTTAAACCTATGAATGCTGTTAAAAGTAGTGCTATCTTTTTCATAATATATAGTTTTAAAGTTTGTAAATATCTTTTATATTAATCTCCATTTCATTAATCGTGCCAAAAAAACTTTTTCACTTAATTTTTTTGTAATCTTGGTTGAAACATTGGTAAAAGTATGAAAAATATTTTCTTTAAAGGTCAGGCATTATGGAGTATGATTGATGCAAACCGACAACATTTACGTCATTCTACCTACATCGATTTTTGTACTCAGGCATGAAGTAATTTAATGAGTCAGATTGGTTTATCAATTAACGAATGTGCTGAATACGGCATTGCGCCTATTCTTTTTAGGGAAGAAACTATTTTCCATAAAGAAATTAAAATGGATGAAGAAGTTTTTGTTGCTGTTGAAATGACTAAACACACAATTGCCAACAATCGTTTTTCTATTACTCATTTTGTTTATGTAGAACTGATAAATAAAATACCTAAAAACGAGAATTTTGTTGAGCATTAAAAAAATCGAACGGAATTTAAAGTTTACCACTATTAATTTTGAAGTATTTTTAAAATAACAATTGCCTTTCATACAAAAATATTATCCTATATAGTCTGCTGAACTATTAAAATCATTATTATTGATCATTTTTTTAAAGCCGTACAATATTTACGATATATAGTTATTTAACAACCACTTTTTTAGTTGCTTTACCTTGATTGGTTGTTACCTCAACAAAATACAGACCTTTTACCAAATAACTTACATCAATAATATTTTCATTTGCTGTTTTAACCACTTGACCTAAATTGTTATAAAAAGTTACTTGTTCTAAAACCAAGTTATTTTCTAAACTAATGTTTAAAATATCTGATGTTGGATTAGGATAAAGATTGAAGTTTTGAGAGACAAAATTATTGTTTGATAGAATTCCTGAAATATCATACACACGTACATGACCCGAATTTACACCGTTTCCATCGTTATTAGAAGCTCCTATAGAAACAATTGAACCATCTGATGATAAAGATACACTTACCCCACTTGTGTCTCCTGCTGCTTCACCCTGAATATCAATACCAACCTTCGTCCAAACGCCAGAAATATTTTGATAAATACGTACATGACCAGAGCTAATTCCGTTTCCATCATTATCAACAGCTCCAATAGCAAGTATATTTCCATCTGCAGAGAGTGAAACATCATAACCACTTCGGTCACCTAATTGTTCTCCTTTAATGTTACTACCTAACTTTGTACATATTCCACTATAGTTTTTATAAACGCTTACGTAACCAGCTTTATCTAAAGTAGTAGCCCCTATTGCTACGATACTCCCATCCGCAGAAAGAGAAACGCTATCTCCGCTAAAATCATTAGCCGAATCTCCATCAATGTCAGTTCCTATCTGTGTCCAAACACCTGAATATATTTATAAACTCGTACATGACCCAAATTTACACCGTTTCCATCATTACGATATGCTCCTATTGCTACAACATTTCCGTCTGAAGAAAGTGAAACACTTGAACCGCTCATATCTCCTTCAGCCTCTCCATCAATATCAGAACCTAGCTGCTGCCATACTCCCAAAACATTTTGATAAATCCGTACATGACCTGAACTAATTCCATTTCCATTATTACCAACAGCACCGATAGCAATGATATCTCCATTGATTGAAAGTGAAATACTACTTCCGCTGTAATCATAGGCTGATTCACCATTAATGTCATTTCCTACTTGTGACCAACTCCCAGAAATATACTTGTATACACGAACACTTCCAGAAGAAATGACATTATTGTTACTATTTTGTGATCCGATAGCTAAAACAATCCCATCTTTAGAAAGTGCAATAACAGATCCATAAGCATCACCTGCTACTGCTCCGTTAATATTCTGACCTATTTGTGCCAAACATTAGAAATATTTTTATAAACCCGTACATGACCTGAATTGAATCCATTACCACTATTTCGTGGAGCTCCTGCTGCAAAAATATTTCCATTTCCAGAAATAGCGACGTTAGATCCAAATCCGTTTCCAGCTGCCTCTCCATCAATATTCTGCCCTATTTGTACTTGGCTAAATCCAAAAAATGGGATTAATAAAAAGAAAAGTATTTTTTTGTTCATAATATGTATTTTTAGTTAAAAAGTAAATATAATAAAAAACAGCTCCGTTTTATGGAACTGTTTTTAATTAATATTATAAATTGTAATTAAGAATACATTTTTGTGCGTAATTCTTTAATTTTTGGATCATCTAAATATTCGTCGAATGTCATGTAACGATCAATAACTCCGTTTGGTGTTAATTCCAAAATACGGTTACCAACAGTTTGTGCAAACTCGTGATCGTGTGTTGTAAACAATACCGAACCTTTAAAGTTTTTCAATGAGTTGTTAAATGCCGTAATCGATTCCAAATCCAAGTGGTTTGTAGGCTCGTCTAACATCAACACGTTGGCTCTAATCATCATCATACGTGAAAGCATGCAACGCACTTTTTCTCCACCTGATAATACCGAACCTTTTTTCAATGCTTCTTCACCAGAAAAAATCATTTTTCCTAAAAAGCCACGGATAAAAACTTCATCACGCTCTTCTTCGGTTTTTGCCCATTGACGTAACCAGTCAACCAATGTTAAATCTTCGGTAAAGAAACTGTGGTTATCTGCCGGTAAGTAAGATTGTATCGTTGTAATTCCCCAATCAAAAGTACCTGCATCTGCTTTTAAATTATTATTCAAAATTTCGTAAAAAGCGGTTGTTGCACGCGAATCTTTAGAGAAAACAACAATTTTATCGCCTTTAGCCATATTAAAATCAACATCTTTAAATAAAACGTCTTCTTCTGCAGTTGCGGTTAATCCTTTAATATTTAAAATCTGATCTCCGGCTTCGCGTTCCTGATCAAAAATAATAGCAGGGTAACGACGAGACGACGGTTTAATATCGTTTACATTTAACTTCTCGATCATTTTTTTACGTGAAGTTGCCTGTTTAGACTTTGCTACGTTGGCAGAAAATCGACGAATAAACTCTTCTAATTCAGCTTTTTTCTCTTCGGCTTTCTTGTTTTGTTGTGCACGTTGTTTTGCAGCTAACTGCGATGATTCGTACCAAAACGTATAGTTACCAGAAAAATGATTAATCTTTCCGAAATCGATATCTGAAATATGTGTACAAACCGCATCTAAAAAGTGACGGTCATGCGATACAACCAAAACGGTATTTTCGTAGTTTGCCAAGAAATTCTCTAACCAACCAATTGTTTCAAAATCAAGGTCGTTGGTAGGCTCATCCATTACCAAAACATCAGGGTTTCCAAATAAAGCCTGCGCCAATAACACACGAACTTTTAATTTTGGCTCCACCTCACCCATTAATGTATAATGCAAATCTTCTGAAATTCCTAAATTCGATAACATTGAAGCGGCATCAGAATCTGCATTCCAACCGTTCATTTCATCAAACTTCAACTGTAATTCGCCAATTCTGTCTGCATTTTCATCAGAATAATCGGCATATAACTCGTCCATTTCCTTTTTAACAGCAAACAGCACTTTATTTCCCATTAAAACAGTTTCTAAAACGGTATGCTCGTCAAACATATTGTGGTTCTGGTTTAAAACCGACATACGTTTGCCCGGTTCTAAAATTACGTGACCAGAAGTTGGATCGATATCGCCTGCAATAATCTTTAAAAACGTAGATTTTCCGGCACCGTTTGCACCAATGATTCCGTAGCAGTTACCTTGGGTAAATGTTGCGTTTACCTCATCAAACAATATACGTTTTCCAAATTGAACAGATAAATTTGAAACTGTTAACATACTTATATTTTTTTATAAGCTGCAAATTTACGAAAATATATCCAATTAAAGGATCGAATTAAAATTAGTTGGAATAAGCTGTGTGAGTATTTTACTCAACTTTTCATAATTTTTAACTATAAATTCGTTTTTTCTTAAAATTATATTAAATTTAACTTAATTTGAAATTACAAAATGATGTTGCCTTAATTTTGATGTTATGAAAACAATAAACATAATAGGTTCTGGTAATGTGGTTCATCATTTGGTGCGGGCTTTAGCCGATTTATCAAATTATAAGATTCAAAATGTCGCGGTTCGTTCTTTAGATAAGATTGCAGATTTTTTTCCGAAGGATTTAATTGTAACTGCTGTTGAAGATTTAAAAGCGGCTGATATCACTTTGATTTCGGTAACCGACAGCTCCATTGCAGAAGTTTCTGATAAAATTTCGTACACAGATTCATTAGTTGTACATACATCGGGCACAACGACTTTAGAAGCTTTGAATGATAAAAACCGAAAAGGTGTTTTTTATCCGTTACAAACATTTTCAAAAAACAAGGGAATTAATTTTAAGGAAGTTCCACTGTGTTTGGAAGCGGAAAATACGGACGATTTAATCGAATTAAAACTATTAGCAAAAGAAATATCAGACAAGGTGTTCGAAATATCATCTGAACAACGAAAAAGTCTGCATGTAGCAGCGGTTTTTGTCAGTAATTTTACCAATCATCTTTATTCAATAGGAAATGAAATTTGTAAGGAAAACAATATACCGTTTGATATTTTAAAACCACTGATTAAGGAAACAGCCGATAAGATCAATTATTTAAATCCGAAAGATGCGCAAACCGGTCCGGCTGTTAGGTTCGATCAAACAACAATAAAAACGCACGAAAATTTTATATCAAACCAAACTTATAAAACAATCTATAATTTAATTACACAAAGCATACAAGAAAATGTCTAAAAGTTACAAAGAATACCTGAACAACATCAATACGTTTATTTTTGATGTTGACGGCGTATTAACAAACGGAACCATACAGGTTACACAAGCAGGCGAATTATTAAGAACCATGAACATTCGTGACGGTTACGCAATGAAAGCAGCAATAGAAAAAGGATACAATGTTTGTATTATTTCAGGAGGATCAAGCGAAGGTGTCAGAGTACGATTAAGAAATTTAGGCATTTACGACATACATTTAGGAGTTCACGACAAAGTTGAAATTTACCAGGAATACATTGACGTAAACAATATCAATCCCGAAAATGTTTTATATATGGGCGACGATTTACCCGATTACTGGGTAATGCAAAAGGTAGGTTTACCTACTTGTCCGCAAGATGCTGCGCCCGAAATTAAAAAGCTTAGCAAATATATTTCGCACATTAAAGGCGGTGAAGGTGCCGTGCGTGATGTAATAGAGCAAGTAATGAAGGTTCAAGGAAATTGGCTTGAGCACTTCGAAGCAAAATTCGATTAACAATTAAATACATAATCTTATGAATGTTCTAAAGAAAGATCAAGCGCAAATGATGTTACAAGTTATTGTAGCAGTTTTACTTTTTAGGTTTGTTTTATTTGAATCTTTGATTGATGACTTAGGACTTTCTGTGTTCCATTATTTTGCCTTTTTAATTGCTATTGGCTTTATTTTATATGGTGGCGTTTTACTGTACAAAATTGTTTTGCAGGAAGAATTTCCCGATAAAAGTATCGAAAAAAGTGTTGAAAAAGCTTATTACAAATATTTAGGGTTTAATGCCGTTGGTATTGGTATTTCATTTTTTGCAGCAAGCGATATAGACAGAACCTATTATTTTGGGTTTTTCTTGGGTTTGGCAGCAATAATGTATTTATACATTACCCAATGGCGTAAAATTCTGTTATTTGACAATATTGTGTATTCTCTAATCATTTCGTTTCCGTTTTTTATATTGATCATTATGGATTTAATGCCGTCGTTGCAAACAAACGAAGCATTAGATCCTATGAAAGATCAGCTTTTAAACATTTCGCTGCAAATCTGTATCTTGCTATGGCTGCTTTATTTCATAAAAACAATTTTGATCGATTTAAAATTTATGGAATTGGACATTAAATACAAACGCAAATCGCTGGCAACCATTCACGGCAGAGAAAAGGGTGCAAAACGAACAACCATTTTATCGCTTATTCCGTTGGTTTTAATTATTGCTTTTTGCGTGATACACTTAAACTTAACGCTTTTAATTGGATACATTGGCGTTTTGGTGGTTCTGCCCTACCTGTTCTATCTTGCAAAGTTGTGGAACGCCAAAACCACTGAAGATTTTAATCGCATAAACAATATTTTAAACATAATCATTTGGTTAACTATATTTTCTATTGTAGTTTTATTTTTCAATTTAAAATAAAATGATCTTACAAGAAAAATATAACGATTATCAAATAATATTAGCATCAAACTCTCCCAGAAGAAAACAGTTTTTAACAGATTTAGGTTTAAAATTCACTATTAAACCTGCAAACGTAAACGAAGAATATCCTTCCCTCTTAAAGGGCAAGGATATTGCTTTATATATAGCACAGCAAAAGGCATCAGCTTTTACCAATTTAAGTTTAACTGATATTATTATTACCTGCGATACCATTGTATGCATTGATGACACTGCTTTGGGAAAACCCGAAAACAGCGATGATGCAAAACAGATGCTGCAACAATTATCAGGTAAAACCCACGAAGTAATAAGTGCCGTTTGCATTAAATCAAATCACAAAGAACATTTATTTTATGATGTAACCGAAGTAACTTTTAATACGTTGAACCCTTCTGATATTGCGTATTACGTAGATACGTTTAAACCGTTTGACAAAGCAGGTTCGTACGGAATTCAGGAGTGGATCGGCTTAATCGGTATCGAAAAAATAAACGGGTCATATACCAATGTTGTGGGTATGCCTATGGAAAAATTGTATAACGAATTAATAAAATGGTAATGTTTGATCGTTTTTATCTGCCTGATTATTACGGCAAAATTATTGCAACACTCATTTTAGTTGTTATTATTTACATTTTAAGACTTATTATTCGCAAGGTTATTTTAAAATTTGCTACATATTCTTTAAAATCCGACAACCGAAGTAAACTGATTATCAAATATTTTAATTCGCTTCTTAACATATTGTTTGTTGTATTCATCATTCTTTTATGGGGTGTTGATACCACACAACTCTTTGGTTTTGTAGGTGCTGCAATTACATTTATTGGTGTAGCATTTTTTGCACAATGGTCGGTATTAAGCAATTTCACGGCAGGTGTCATAATGTTTTTTGCATTTCCGTTTAAAATGGGTGACCGTATAAGAATTCAAGATAAAGATTTCCCAATCGAAGCTGAAATTGATGATATTAAAGCTTTCCACACCATTTTAATTACCGCCGAAGGCGAGCGTATATCGTATCCAAACAATCTGTTTTTACAAAAAGCTGTAGTGGTTTTGTAAAATTTAAAATTGAAAGTCATAAAGGCTAAACTGAAATCTAAAAAATGAAAAACAACATTATCTATATCTTTTGTGCATTATTTATGCAAAATATTATTGCACAAAAGCCACAAACCCCTACTCCGTCTGAAATTTATTTTAAGATTGAAAAACTAAACGTTTTAGCAAGTGCCATGTACATTGCAGCACATCCTGATGACGAAAACACGCGCTTAATTACCTATTTAACCCATCACGATAAAGCCTACACCAATTATTTGTCGTTAACGCGAGGCAACGGCGGACAAAACCTTATAAGTAATGAACTGGGAACCGATTTAGGTATTATCCGTACCAACGAATTATGGAATGCAAGAAATATCGATGGTGGGAAACAGTTTTTTTCTACTGCCGATGATTTTGGTTTTTCTAAACATCCGAAAGAAGCATTTGAAAAATGGGATAAGGATTTGTTGTTGAAACAAATGGTTTACATGATTCGCAAAGAGCAGCCCGATGTTATCGTAAATCGTTTCGATCACAGAACCGAAGGCAATACACACGGACATCACACCGCATCAGCGCAATTGTCTAAAGAGGCATTTAGGTTGGCGAATGACAAAAATTATAAAGATTTGTCACAAGAAAATACGGAAACCTGGCAACCAAAACGTTTGTTCTTTAATGTTTCATGGTTCTTTTTTGGAAGTAAACAAGCGTTTGATAAAGCCGATAAATCAAAATACATTCCGCTGAATATTGGTGTTTTTTACAATCAGTTAGGAAAAAATAATCAGGAAATCGCTTCGTTAAGTCGCAGTCAGCATCAGTCGCAAGGTTTTGGCGATATGTCATCACGTGGCGAAGAAATTGATTATGTAGAATTGGTTGACGGCGATGCTTTAAAATCGAGCAATTTGTTTGAAGGAATCGATACCAGCTGGAATCGTATAAAAGGAGGCAGCAACATTCAGCCTTTGGTAACTCAACTGATAAAAGAATACGATTTTAAAGATCCTTCAAAATCCATCAATTTACTGACAAAGATTTATTCTGAAATTGATAAATTACCCGAAACCATCTGGAGAACCCGCAAGCAAAACGAGGTTAAAGAATTAATTAAAAACTGCGCCGGTTTATTTTTAGATATCACAACAAATGAACCTTACACCACACCAAGCGAAAATGTTGACATTAAAGTTGAAATCGCCAACAGATCCAACCAAAACATTGTTATAAAAGAGGTGACTATTAACAACAAAAAAACAATTGTAGGTAAATCTTTAGCAGATCAGGAAGTTTATTATGATTATTTTCAAACAAAATTCACCCATCAAGATTACACGAATTTTAAATTTATAGACAATTTCAATGATTTTAAAAATCAGTTTGATTCAACCAAAAAAAATGAAATTGGTTTAGAAGTTAATGGTGTTTATTTATCGTATTCCCTACCTATTCAATACCATTACAAAGATATAGTAAAAGGTGAAATTTATAAACCTTTTCATATTGTTCCAGCGGTTTCTGTTCTGTTTAAGCAATCTGTTTATATCAGTAATCCTAAGAAAAATCAAAACGTATCTGTTGTTTTAAGTAATTATTCTAATGAAGATATATCTGGAACAATTGTTTTTACCTCAACTACAACAAATCTTCATGCTACAATTAATGATCATAAGAAAATGGAGTTTAGTTTAAACAAAAATGAGAAAGACAAAGAGTTTCTTTTTAACGATAAATTTAAAGAAGATAACTATACAATTCTATTATTTCAAGGCAAAGACTTTTTAGAATCAGGTGAAATAAAATGGGTTGATTACAGTCATATTCCTTTAAATTATTATTTTAAGCCTGCTGAAACAAAAGTAGTATCTTTCAATAAAAGTGTTTTAAATAAATCAAAAATCGGATATATTGTTGGTGCTGGTGATGAAATTCCACAAGTTCTAAAAGATGTTGGCTACAACGTAGATTTTATTAATTTAGAAACTGTAAAAGCCGAAGAATTATCAAAATACGAAACCATTATTGTCGGCATTCGTGCTTTTAACACAGAAAGTTCTTTAAAAACAAAAAACAAATTGTTGTTTGATTATGTAAAAAACGGAGGAACGGTTATTGTGCAATATCAAACCAACACCAACCTGCAAACAACCGAAATTGCTCCGTATAAGTTAACTATTGGCAAAACCCGAATTACTGATGAAAATGCCGTAGTGAATTTCATTAACCCGAACGAACAGGTTTTAAACAAGCCTTTTAGAATAACACAGCAAAACTTTACAAACTGGCTGCAGGAACAAGGTTTATATTATGTCGATAAATTTGGCGACGAATTTAAACCGATATTTACATCGCACGATTTTGACGAAAAAGAAACAAACGGCGCATTACTTATTGCAAAGCACGGCAAAGGACACTACGTTTATACGGGTTTAAGCTTTTTTAGACAATTACCTGCGGGGAACACCGGCGCTTTAGAATTATTTATTAACCTAATTGAATTAAAAAATGAGTGATTTTAAATGGATTAAATGGCGAAGAAGCTACAGCATTGTACTTTTAATTAATGTTTTTTACATTATTCTTTTTTATTTTATAATGCATTTTACCAATTAGCATGGAATTATTAGACTGGATTATACTTTTAAGCACCTTACTTTTTATTGTTCTTTACGGGACATACAAAACCAAAGGAAGTAAAAACATACAAGAATACATTTTAGCCAACCAGTCAACCAACTGGTTTACCGTAGGATTATCAGTCATGGCAACCCAGGCAAGTGCCATTACGTTTTTATCAACTCCGGGACAAGCGTATCACGACGGAATGGGTTTTGTACAGTTCTATTTTGGTTTGCCGTTGGCAATGGTAGTAATCTGTATGGTTTTTATTCCTGTTTTCCACCGACTGAAAGTTTATACTGCTTATGAGTTTTTGGAAGAACGTTTCGATTTAAAAACCAGAACACTGGCTTCGGTCATATTCCTTATTCAGCGCAGTATTGGCACGGGAATCACCATTTATGCTCCGGCAATTATTTTGTCATCTATCTTAAATTGGGATTTAACTTTTATCATTGTATCCATTGGTATCGTAATTATTTTCTATACCTATTTTGGTGGAACTAAAGCACTGAATATCACACAGAAACAACAGGCATTTGTGATTATGGCAGGTATGTTTCTTACCTTTTTTATTATTTTGTTCAGATTGCCCGAAGAAGTAACCTTTGTTAATGTGTTTAATGTGGCAAAGATCGAAGGAAAGTTAGAACTGCTTAATTTCTCTACCGATTTTACCGAAACCTATACTATTTGGAACGGTTTAACAGCAGGTTTCTTTTTAATGCTGGCTTATTTTGGAACTGATCAGTCGCAGGTTGGTAGATATCTTTCCGGAAAAAGCATTAAGGAAACGCAGATGGGCTTGTTAATGAACGGGATTCTAAAAGTGCCAATGCAGTTTTTCATTCTGCTGGTTGGTGTAATGGTTTTTATCTTTTTCCATTTTTATCAGGCTCCGCTGCATTTTAATCCCGTAAATACATCGAAAGTTATCAATTCTGAATATAAAGAAGAATACCGGAATCTGGAAATTGAACTGAAAAATTTATTAAACGAAAAAAAAGAAGTTACCCAAATTTATACAGGTCAGTTGAATCAGGGATTTGAAAACGAAATGTTGGAAGAAAAACTGGTTTCTTTAAATGAAAACGAAGTACAATTACGACAAAATGCCCGCGATATTATAACGAAAGTTGATAGCAAAGCTGAAACAAACGATAAAGATTATGTGTTTATCTACTTTATTTTAAACTATTTACCACACGGAATTATCGGCTTTTTACTAGCAATGATTTTTTCGGCAGCCATGTCAAGTTCAGCTTCGGGATTATATGCAGTAGCATCAAGTTCGGCTATTGACATCTATAAAACCTACAAACCCAATTTATCTGAAACGCACTATTTAAAAGTAACCAAATATCTGGTTGTTTTCTGGGGAATCATCTGTATTTTGGCAGCTTGTGTAATTACGTTGTTCGAAAATTTAATTCAATTGGTAAACATCATCGGGTCTATTTTCTACGGAACCGTTTTAGGTATTTTCTTAATAGCGTTCTTCTTCAAATACATTAAAGCGAAAGCTACTTTTTGGGGAGCCATAGCTGCACAAATACTGGTAATATATATTTATTATTTAGATTTAATCAGCTATTTATGGTTAAACCCAATTGGAGTATTTTCGGTAATAATTATCGGCTTTGTTTTACAATGGGTATTCAGCAAAAAAAATCGAACGTAATGTTCGATTTTTTTATTATTTACTCTGCTAAATGTTTTGCAAAAACTTCGATTACTTCATCTTCTGTTCCATCGCCGTCAACATCTATCATTTTTTTTAGTTTTAACTGATCTGCCGATTTTTCAATAATTTCTCCACCTTGAAAAAAGTTAGATCCGTGAAATTTTAATTCATTATTTATAACGGTATACGAACCGTAAAACTTTTGTGACGGACATGGAGGTAAAGGTGTTGTTTTTACTTCAACATCACTTTCTACATAATCAACAATTTCGAATGAGTTAAACTCGTTTAACTGCAAATAATCTTTTCCGCAGTTCGAATTTCCTTCATAAGGTCGGTTTTCGCCATTAATCACTACACCTTGCGGAAACCATTTTCCTACCAAAACATCAATCTGATTGTCGTCATCGTTACATCCAACAAATGCCAGTGCCAAAAATAGAGTAACAATAATTTTTTTCATATATTTCTAAATTGAAACTCCTAAATAATTGCTTGGAGTTATTTGTTTTAATTCGTTTTTAACCTCAGCTGAAACATTCAACGTATCAATAAACGCATGAATCGATTTTTGGTTGATTACATCGTTGGTTCGTGTTAAATCTTTCAATGCTTCGTACGGATTTGGATAAGCTTCGCGACGCAAAATAGTCTGAATTGCTTCTGCAACAACCGCCCAGTTGTTCTCTAAATCGTCTGCAAATTTGGCTTCGTTCAACAATAATTTGTTTAAACCTTTTAATGTAGCTTCAAACGCTATAATGGTATGACCGAACGGAACGCCCACATTACGCAGTACGGTACTGTCAGTTAAATCGCGCTGTAAACGAGAAATTGGTAATTTGGCAGCCAAGTGTTCCAAAATTGCATTTGCGATCCCCAGATTCCCTTCGGAATTTTCAAAATCAATTGGGTTTACTTTATGTGGCATTGCAGATGATCCCACTTCACCCGCTTTGATTTTCTGCTTGAAATATTCCATTGAAACGTACGTCCAAACGTCTCTGTCTAAATCAATAATTATATTGTTAATACGTTTTAAACCATCGCAAAAAGCTGCAAAATGATCGTAATGTTCAATTTGTGTAGTTGGAAACGAATGTTTCAGTCCTAAAACTCCTTCAACAAAGTTTTCTCCGAAAATTCTCCAGTCGTTTTGCGGATATGCCACTTTATGCGCATTGAAATTACCTGTTGCTCCACCAAATTTAGCAGCAAACGGAATATTGTTCAACAAACGTAACTGCTCTTCCAAACGAACCACAAAAACATGCAATTCTTTACCCAAACGGGTTGGAGATGCAGGCTGACCATGTGTACGCGCTAACATTGGAATGTCTTTCCATTCAATACTTAATTCTTTTAGTTTATTAACCAGTTGAATAAAAGTAGGCATATAAACTTTTTCGAAAGCAAGTTTAACCGATAAAGGTATTGCCGTGTTATTGATGTCCTGAGAGGTTAAACCAAAATGGATAAACTCTTTGAATTCCTGTAAACCTAACTGGTCAAATTTATGTTTAATGAAATATTCAACAGCCTTAACATCGTGATTGGTCGTTTTTTCGGTGTTTTTGATCCAAAGTGCATCTTCTGTAGAAAAATCGGTGTAGATTTTTCGCAATTCAGAAAACAAATCTTTAGATACGTTTGCAACCTGTGGCAATGGCAATTCGCACAAGGCAATAAAATATTCGATTTCTACTAAAACACGATATTTTATAAGGGCTTCTTCCGAAAAATAATCTGCTAATGGAGCTGTTTTTGATCTATAACGACCATCGATCGGTGATATAGCATTTAATTCTGTTAACATAAATATTTACAATATTTTTTAAAGAAACAAATATACAGAGGTTTTACAGTTTAAAAAAACTTATTTTATTTTCAATGCATAAAAAAAGAAGCATTACTGCTTCTCTTTTTCTTTATGATCTACTCCATTCTAAGATTGAGTTTCTGTTCATTTTTACGTAATCTTCGTTTCCAGCTTTTTCAGATGCTTCTAACGATTTTTTAGCTGTTTCTACCGCGCCTTTCTTATCGCCGTTTGCTGCCTGAATCAGTGATTTTTGACGCAACATGTAAAAAGGAGCTTCGCCGTTTTGCATTTCAATACATTTATTTACATACTCTAAAGCCTTTTTAACGTCAGTATTCGATGTAAACAAGTAAACACCTGCTGCATAATAATCTGTTGCTTTAGAATTCTCATTAATGCTTGCGTTTATGCTTTCCATTGCTATTTTGTGCGTAGGTACTTTAAACGGAACGTGAACTATTGTTTTTTCCCAAGAAATATCAATTGTTCCTTGTTCGTTGTTTTGCGGTGTAACATTAATTGTAAAATACTCTACATCTTTATTTAATGTTTCAGGTTTAACAGATGTTTTTAAAACTACATCGCCATCATTCCATTTTTGAGGCAATCCCCAGTTATCAGTTGTTTTGTAAATAATTACCTCCCACGATTCCGCTTTTGGCAAGGTGTATAAAGCATATTTACCCGGAGCTAAATTTTTACCGTTGATTTCGATATCCGTATCAATTTCAATAGTTGTATTCTGGTTGGCACCTGTTCTCCACATTTTACCGTAAGGAACCAAATCACCAAAAACCAAACGTCCTTTTTTAGCCGGACGAAAATAATCAACACTTAAATTCGTTAAACCTACCGTTTGTTCAACTTCAGCCTTTAAACTTGCCTGCGGGGTTTTAATCTGTGCATTTACTTGCATTGCTACAAATAATGTAGCTGCTATTAATAATTTTTTCATTTTAATTTTATTTTGAATAATTTTTAATTCCTTCTTCTAACCAGTTTTCATATTCCGATACTTCCGGCGTATAACCAACCGGCGTATTTAGCGAATTGCCCTCATTATCTAAAACAATGTAATAAGGCTGCGCATTTGCCTGATATCTTTCAATCTGAAAATCGCTCCATTTGTTACCTACCGTTTTAATTTTTTTACCTGTTGTTTTAGAAATATATTGTTCATTTTCAGGTAAAAATTTCTTTTCATCAACGTATAAAGATATTAAAACTAAATCTTTATTTAAAAGATTTAACACATTGGTTTCAGACCATACATTTTCTTCCATTTTACGGCAGTTTACACATGCATGCCCTGTAAAATCTAATAAAACGGGCTTATTGATCTCTTTGGCATACGCCATACCTTTATCATAATCGGTGAAGGTAATAATTCCTTGTGGTCCTTCTTTTGCTCCGTCTGGTATTGTTGATGTTGTGGCAGAACCTCCTTTTGAATTCCCTACACCGTAAGGACTTTCAGAATAGGTCATTGGTGGCGGGAAACCTGAAATTAATTTTAAAGGCGCTCCCCATAATCCTGGAACCAAATAAATAGTAAAGGTTGATACCAGTAATGCCATGAATAATCTGCCTACCGATATTTTATCGATTTTAGAATCGTGTGGTAACTGAATTTTTCCGAACAAGTAAACTGCCCAAGCTGCAAAAATAGCAATCCAAATTGCCAAGAATACTTCGCGCTCTAACCAATGTTTTTGTAAAACCAAATCGGCGTTTGATAAAAACTTAAACGCTAATGCCAGTTCCAAAAATCCTAACGATACTTTTACCGTGTTCATCCACCCACCAGAACGCGGCATAGAATTTAACCAACCCGGAAACATAGCAAACAACATAAAAGGTAAAGCTAATGCCAGTGAAAAGCCCAACATACCAATTAAAGGAGCTGTTCCACCTTTAGATGCTGCTTCAACTAATAAAGTTCCAACAATGGGTCCGGTACATGAAAACGATACAATTGCTAATGCCAACGCCATAAAAAAGATGCCTACCATACCTCCTCTATCTGCTTGTTTATCTACTTTATTCGCCCATGAATTAGGCAACATAATCTCAAATGCTCCTAAAAACGATGAGGCAAAAACCACCAATAACGTAAAGAAAACAACATTAAACCAAACATTTGTAGATAGTGCATTTAATGCGTCGGCACCAAATATTTTAGTAACGATAAGACCTAATAGAACATAGATAATGATAATTGACAATCCATAAATAACTGCATTCTTAATTCCTTTAGCACGCGATTTACTTTGCTTTGTAAAGAAACTTACCGTCATTGGAATCATTGGAAAAACACATGGAGTTAGCAATGCTGCAAAACCCGAGAAAAATGCAATAATAAAGATTGACCATAAACCTTTTTTCTCTGATTTATCAATTTTTACATTTTCTGTTAACGGTTTTGTTTTAGCTAATGAATCGTTTTTTGTTGTTGATGTTGCAGTTAAATCTTCAAAATTTAATACTTCTTTTGATGAAACCGTAGCTAAATCAAACACAAAATATTTAGTTTGGTTAATGCACATATCAATACATGCCTGATAAAAAACCTCTAACTGAATGTTTTTTACATTAGAATTCGTGATTTTTATGTTGTGTGTAAAATGAGCTGCTTTGGCAAAGTAATACTCGTCAACTTCAAAAACTTCATTGAACTTTTTAGTATATTCACTTTCCTTTGCTTTACCTTGCGGTTCGTAATTACCTTGGGCATTGTTGTAGATAAATTCTAAAGGAAGTGGTCCGCCTTCAGGAGTAAACTGCGAATACATGTGCCATTCGCCTTCAATTGAAGCATCTAATTTAATTTGATACTCTGTATCTGAAATTTTTTCGATACTTGATTTCCATTTTACAGGATCTTGTACCTGTGAAAAGCCCAAACTGGTTACGAATAAAACCAGCGCCGTGAGTAAATTTCTCATTGGTTTAAAGTTATTTTATAATTTTTTTGATTGGTATTTGTTATTTTAAAACGATCATCGGCACGCAAGCCAACAATCCAAATTATTGTACCATCGCCGTTTTCCAAAATCCACATATTGTCTTTTTGTAATTTTGACAGCTTTTCGTCTTTAAAAAATTTCGAGACTTTTTTCATTCCTTTCATTCCAAAAGGCTGAAAAAAATCGCCTGTTTTTTTTCGTCTTAAAACTAACGGCCATTGTAAAAGGTCCGAATTTACAAAAATAGTAGATATGTCTGCGTTAAATTCTTCCTTTTCTATTTCTGTTATTTTCATAAAAAACGGAAGATCACTAACATCTGTTTTGCTTTTTATGCAAAAGAAATCGTTATCTGCTTTTTTTTCTTTAAAAACAATTAGTTCTTTTCTGTTTTTCAAAATGGTAAAACCATCGTTTTTTAACACTTTACCAGAATCAGAATTGCATATTTTTTTGATCTCACCAACTGAACTAAAACCGTAGGGCTTTAAAACTTCTAGTAAGTAATGTAAGTAATTTTTAAAATTGAAAGCTTTTTCTAAATCAATCTTTAATTGATCGTCCATTTTTTTTACACATTCTTTTTCAAAAAAAGCTACTGCTTCATTTGCTAAAAATTGTGTATGCTTTAAATTGTTAAGGGTGTTTATAAACGATTTTAAAAATTCTACATTCTCTTCTTTTAAAACAGGAAGTACCAAATGACGCATTTTATTGCGCAGGTATTTTGTTGTAGCGTTTGATGCATCTTCTCTCCACTCTACTTCATTGTCAGTCGCATAATTAAGAATTTCTTCACGTGAAAAGCTCAACAGCGGACGAATAATATTTTCGTTTTTTTCGGGAATCCCCACCAAACCGTCAATTCCTGTTCCGCGTGTAAAGTTTATCAGGAATGTTTCTGCCTGATCATCTAAATGATGCGCTGTTGCTATAAACTGGTAATTAAAATCAGTACAAATCTGCTTAAACCAACTGTATCGTAATTTTCGTGCTGCAATTTGAATGGAAATTTTTCTGTTTTCTACAATCTGCATGGTATCAAATCGTTCTACAAAAAAAGAAATATTATTATTCTGACAAAAATCTTCAACCAGCTTCTCGTCTAAATCACTTTCGTTTCCACGTAACTGAAAATTACAATGTGCCACTGCAAAATCTAACTTTAAAGCGTTATACAAATGCAACAACACCATACTATCAACTCCGCCGCTTACAGCCAGCAAGGTTTTTCCGCAAAATGATTCGGGAAATTTTTGTGTAATATGTTTTCTGAACTGATCTAACATTGCTGTAAAACTTTTTGCATTGCCTGCGCTTTCAATAAACATTCTTTGTATTCGTCGGTAGCATTTGCATTGATTGTAATGGCACTCCCTACACTAAACGATGCATATTTATTGTGTTGATTATATAAAATACTGCGGATTACAACGTTAAAATCAAAATCATTAGTTGGAGTAAAATAACCAATGGCACCACTGTACAAACCACGTTTTGTTTTTTCGACATCTTCGATAATTTTCATTGCTGATAGTTTTGGTGCACCCGTCATACTGCCCATTGGAAAAGTAGATTTGATGATATCTACCGGATTTTGATCTACTGAAACTTCAGACACAACAGTTGAAATCATTTGATGAACCTGTTTAAAAGTATAAATACCAAACAACTCTGCTACCTGAACCGATGCTTTTGTTGCTGTTTTAGATAAATCGTTCCGAACCAAATCTACAATCATTACATTTTCTGATTGTTCTTTTTTGTTTAAAGCTAAAGTTTCTTTCATCAATATATCTTCTTCTTCTGTAATTCCGCGTTTTGCAGTTCCTTTAATGGGTTGTGATATAACTTTTACTCCCTCTTTCTTCAAATAACGCTCTGGCGACGCACTCATTACAAAATGCTGGTTGAATTTAGCAAAACACGCAAATGGTGGTTCTGAAATTTCGTTCAGTTTCCAAAACAGATCATTAGAATTCAATTGCACATTTTCTGTGAAAAATTCCATACAGTAATTGGCTTCGTAAATATCGCCACGTTGAATATGACTGATTACTTTTTGAAATCCGGTTTCATATTCGTTAAACGTCAATTTACTTTCTACTTTTATTTTTTCGTATTGATCTGAATTCTTTAGTTCAATTGAAATAATCTGCTGAAAATCATCTTCCATTTCGTCATCACACATTCCCAAATATTCAAACCGAACCGAATCATCTTCGAAAAAAATGATTTTCTTTGGTTGAAAAAATAACAAATCAGGAAAATCCAATCCGTCGGTATTATTCGACTGTAATTTTTCAACATCGTTTTTTAAATCGTAACTTAAATAACCAAAAAGCCAGTCGTTCGTATTGTTCTGGTATTCTTTTAACTGATCGAACGCGTTAAAATAGTCGGTTTGCAATAATGTAAAAGCATCAAAAGCCAAAACGGCCTGGTGTGAACTGTATTTGGCTTTATAATTGTTAGATTCTAAAAAAACAACTTCGCGAAACTGTTGCGCCCACTGAAGCATCTGCCTTTTAAAACCGGAAATATTTTTTACTTGATACGTTTTTGAAAACCGTTGCATTAACTTTTTAAAATGATATTTAATTTGTGATCGATTTCTTTTAAGAAATCTTTATTTGTAATTTGCTGTGTTTCTTTATTGAAGTTTTCTGAAAAAGACGAAAAGGCATAGCTTTCAAAAACTGTACAGCCAAAACGATCAACCAATTTCTGTAAGCTTTCGTTAGCACTTAATCCACCGCGTTTTCCGTTTGATGTACTTAAAATGAAAATCTTTTTACCTTCTAAGAACTTCACATTTATTCGTGACAACCAATCCAGCGTATTTTTAAAAAAAGCTGATAAGTTAGCATTGTGTTCGTTGGTGGTAATTAAAATATGTTCAAAAGCATCAATTTGTTCTTTTAAATACACAATGCCTTTGGGCGATTTAATTTCACGCTCAAGATCTTCACTGAACAAAGGAATATCCAATGTTTTTAAATCAACAAACGTATGTGTTACATTCAGTTCTTTTAAAACTGCTTTTGTTAACTGTTCGTTGATTGATTTTGATGAGTTACTGCCTACAAATACTAACATAAATTATTTTTTGAAAATCTTGATTAATACTTAATTTCTACATTTAGTTGTCTGTTTTCTTTAACGGCTTTTTTATCCATTGCTGTGCCAACTGTTACGCCAATTGCAACACCAATAGGCAAACCTATAGCAAACAAACCCAGTTTCCCTAAAAGTACACTGGCAAGAACACCTAAAGGTATGCCAAAAACAGTCATTCCAAGTGCCAACCAAAGCGTTCTGTAATAATTTTTAGGAACTAACTTTAAGTCTTTTTCTATTAACCTTAAAATTGCGGTTTGCTTTTTCTTGATTACTTTTCTTAAATCGTTAGTCGTTAAAGAATTAGAAGTATTAATTTCTTCAACCTCGTTATTGACTGTTTGAATAATTGAATCTGGTAATTCTTTTTTTCTTAATTCGCTTAACAGCGTATCAAACTGACTGTAAAGCTGACTTAATCTAATATCGCTTGCTAAATTTTTTACTCCTCTTAATTTAATTATGGTCATAATTAATCTTCTTCTTCAATAATTTCATGGTTGTTTGAATAGTTTCGCCAACGTTCGATACACTGAACCATATCGGCTGGGATATCGGTTTCAAAACGCATAAATTCTTTTTTAACAGGGTGCATAAAACCTAATGTTTTAGCATGCAATGCTTGGCGTGGCAAAGTTTTAAAGGTGTTATCTACAAACTGTTTGTATTTTGTAAAGGTGGTTCCTTTTAAAATTCTGTTTCCGCCGTAGCGTTCATCATTAAACAACGTATGTCCGATTGATTTCATATGCACACGAATCTGGTGTGTTCTGCCGGTTTCCAATCTACACGAAACCAACGTTACATAACCCAAACGTTCAATAACTTTGTAATGTGTAACGGCATATTTTGCCCCGGTAGAATCATCCGGAAAAGAAGCCATCTGCATACGATCTACTTTATGGCGACCAATATAACTTTCTATTGTACCTTCGTCTTCCTGCACATTACCCCAAACTATCGCAACATATTCGCGCTCGGTTGTTTTTTCGGCAAACTGTTTTTGCAGTTCGCTCATGGTCCAATCGGTTTTAGCAATAACCAAAAGTCCGGTAGTATCTTTGTCGATTCTATGTACCAAACCGGGACGTTCCGAACTGTTTAATGGCAAATTTTCGAAATGATACGCCAAAGCGTTTACCAATGTTCCTGTGTAATTTCCGTGACCGGGATGTACCACCAGACCGGCAGGCTTATTAACTACCAGTAAATCATCGTCTTCGTAAACAATATCCAGCGGAATGTTTTCGGGTACAATAATGTTTTCAAACGGTGGCTGTTCCATTAAAACGCGTACCACATCGTTTGCTTTTACTTTATGGTTCGATTTTACCGGAACGTCGTTCACAAAAATGTTTCCGTTGTCGGCTGCTTTCTGAATTTTATTACGGGTAGCATTTTCCACCAAGTTCATCAGAAATTTATCAACACGCAAGGGTGCCTGACCTTTACCGGCTTCAAAACGGTGGTGTTCGTATAATTCGTCTTCTAAAATTGTGTTATCTTCTATCATTCATTAAAAAATTGAATCGATTGCAGGTGCTCTGTCTTCATACATTTCACCTAACGAATCTGTTTCGGGTTTGTAACCCAGCATACCATCGCCTAAAATTAAATCGATTTTTGAGTTTTTAAGCACTTTATCGCCCATTCTTAATATTCTGCCGTCTTGTTCAATTCTTAAAACGACATCTTTGGCAAAATCTGGCTCGTATTTAATTTCGCCTTTTATCAACCCTAAAGATTCTAAAATAGCTGTTGAATGACGCAAGGTTCTGCCGTCTAAATTCGGTAAACGTACCGATGAGTATCCTTTGGCATTTATTTTTACATAAATTTTACGTCCTTGTTTTACAGCGTCATTGGCTCTTGGCTCCTGTTCAGAAATAGTTAACGGCGGATAGTTTGGATTATAGTCAATGGTATCAATAATAATTATTTCAAAACCATTGTCAGCCACAGCATCCATTGCTTTTTCAACCTTCATTTTAGTTAAATCGGGTACAGGAATTTCGTTGCCGTGACGTGTATAAATATTTAAAAACTGTAAGCTTCCAAAAATAAGTGCGCCAATGATTAGCACCGCTACTATTAACGAGAGAAAAAACTGCCTACTTTTTATAAATGATGTAAAACCCATAGAGTTATTTATTTTAGCAAAGTTATCAATTATGTTACGTGTATTTTTATAAATTTGTTTT
>JBEBXJ010000017.1:0-31380 GCA_040391685.1 Paenimyroides baculatum | reverse complement strand
GTTCAATAGCACGTACCGAGCGCATTACCGAGTAAAATTCTAAATCTTCTTTAACCTTTGCTTTTCTGCGAATACCTGCCGTATCAACCAAATTAAATTCAAAACCAAAACGGTTGTATTTAGTATCTATTGCATCACGGGTTGTTCCAGCAATATCGGTAACCACAAAACGATCTTCGCCAATTAAAGCATTAATAAAACTGGATTTCCCTGCATTAGGGCGACCCACAACTGCGAAACGCGGAAGTTCTTCTTGTGCTTCTTCAACTTCAGGTAATTCCGGTAAAATTTCAACAATTTTATCTAAAACTTCGCCTGTTCCCGAACCACTCATTCCAGACATGGTAACATATTCACCCAATCCTAAATTGTAAAACTCAAAAGCATCTTGTTCGCGCTTACCGCTATCTACTTTATTTACCACCAATAAAACAGGTTTGGTAACTTTTCGTAACAGTTTTGCTACTTCGTTATCCATTGGGGTAATACCTTCTTCTACATCAACCAAAAACACAATGGCATCAGCTTCATCAATCGCTAATTCAACCTGCTTGCGTATTTCAGCTTCAAAAATATCGTCTGATCCTTTAATATATCCACCTGTATCAATAACAGAGAATTCTTTTCCATTCCATTCTGATTTTCCATAATTTCGATCTCTGGTTACGCCACTTACCGAATCTACTATGGCTTCGCGTCTTTGAATAAGACGGTTAAAAAACGTTGACTTTCCTACGTTAGGTCGGCCTACAATTGCTACAATGTTGTTCATATAATTGCACTTTTAAAAAGTGTGATTTTATTTTTGTTGATAGCCGAAACGGCGTAATTGAAATTGGTTGTTTCGCCAGTCTTTATTTACTTTTACAAACAGTTCTATGTGTACTTGTTTGCCGAAAAACTTCTCTAAATCTGCACGCGATTCAACACCAACTTTTTTAAGGGCAGCGCCTTTATGACCAATGATAATACCTTTTTGACTATCACGTTCTACCATAATTACCGCTTTTATGTGGATGATTTTTTCTTCTTCTTTAAACTCTTCTGTTTCAATTTCTACCGAATAAGGAATTTCTTTTTGATAGTTTAAAAGAATTTTTTCGCGGATAATTTCATTAACAAAGAAACGTTCAGGTTTATCTGTAAGTGTATCTTTTGGATAATAAGGTGGTGATTCCGGTAACAATTCTAAAATACGGTTAAAAACGGTATCTACATTAAAATTATTCAATGCAGATATAGGTATGATTTCTGCATTTGGAACTTTTTCTTTCCATAAAGCAACCTGTTCTTCTAAATGTTCTTGGTTAGATTTGTCGATTTTATTCAACAAAAGTAAAACAGGTACTTTAGCATGGGTGATCTTTTTAAAGAAAGCTTCGTCTTTTAATTCACGTTCACCAACTTCAACCATGTAAAGTAAAATGTCTGCATCTTCAAACGCCGATTTTACAAAATCCATCATTGAAGACTGTAATTCATAAGCAGGTTTTAGGATTCCGGGAGTATCCGAAAAGACCATTTGAAAATCATCACCATTCACTATTCCGAAAATACGGTGACGTGTAGTTTGTGCTTTAGAAGTGATAATTGATAAGCGTTCACCAATAAAAGCATTCATTAAGGTTGATTTTCCTACGTTTGGATTTCCAATAATATTTATAAAACCGGCTTTGTGCGACATAATTTCTTTAATAATTTGCAAAGTTAACGAATAATAGCGAAACACACTAATTTTATAATTTTCTGAAAAAAGTTTTGGTATTTAAAAAAGTCGCCTTACATTTGCACCACAATAGCGCGGGATAGAGCAGTAGGTAGCTCGTTGGGCTCATAACCCAAAGGTCACTGGTTCGAGTCCAGTTCCCGCTACTAAGACTTAAAGTCCTTTTAAAAAAGTTTAGAATTTTATTTTTTAATTGTAGTAAAAATTCAACAAAACGCACAGCGCGGGATAGAGCAGTAGGTAGCTCGTTGGGCTCATAACCCAAAGGTCACTGGTTCGAGTCCGGTTCCCGCTACTAGAAAAGCTTCAGAGAAATCTGAGGCTTTTTGTTTTTATAAAATTAAATGATTATCGGAAAGATTGCACCAAAGAGAATGTATCATCCCATCGTCAGTTCGAGCGGAGTCGAGAACCGGAGCCTGTCGAGAACTTATTAATTAACAACTTCTCGGTAGCCTGTCTTGACATCTCGACTTCGCTCGATGTGACATTGCGAAAGGCTTCACTGCGTTGCGCTAGTCGAAGTGACGTCTTATCTACATACAATATCATATTAAATATACTTTTGGTACAAAGTTCCAGATAGTCATTTAAAATTATTTACAAAGTTACTCTGCTCATAAGCTTTTGTTTTACTTAGATATTCTTCACAACTATTTAATTTGTATATTTATACGGATCTTTCAAACTATTCTGGAGGCAAAACATGTAATTATCGGGGCAAAATTTCTAGTGTTTTACATCTCCCGTTTTTTAGTATTTAAGTTAAACCTAATTGAGTTATGAATTTAAAATATTTTTTAAACATGAGAAGAAATTATTTTTTAAGAAAAGTGTTAGTCCTTATTTTTTTTACACTTAATCAACAAACCAATGCATGCACCAGAGTGGTTTATAAAGGAACCAACAATACGATTATTACAGCCAGATCAATGGATTGGAAAGATGAAATTGATGCTAATATCTGGATATTTCCTAGAGGGTTGCAAAGGACTGGTAATGTAGGTGAGAAGTCTTTAAAATGGTCGTCTAAATACGGAAGTGTTATTACAAGTGCATGGGATATTGCTACTACCGATGGAATAAATGAAAAGGGTTTAGTGGCAAATGTATTATGGTTGGTTGAAAGCGAATATCCAAAGTTTGACCCTCAGGGTACAAAACCAGGTATTACAATTGCCGCTTGGGCGCAGTATGTGTTAGATAATTATGCAACGGTTAAAGAAGCAGTAGATGATTTACAAAAGGAAACGTTTGTAGTGGTTTCAGATTTTATTCCCGGAACACAAAAGTTTACAACTTTACATTTATCCATTTCAGATGCAACCGGCGATAATGCTATATTTGAATATATTAACGGGAAATTAAAAATTCATCATGATGCATCTTATACTGTAATGACCAATTCACCTGTATTTGAAGAACAACTGGCTATTAATCAATATTGGAACGGTATTCCTGGGACTATAATGTTGCCAGGTACAAATAGGGCAGCAGACCGTTATGTTAGAGCTTCATACTACATTAATGCAATACCACAGACTGCAGATGAACGTACATCTATTGCAAGTGTTTTTAGTGTTATAAGAAATTGTTCTGTACCTTTTGGAATTTCGTCTGAAACCGAACCTAATATATCTTCTACAAGATGGCGTTCTGTTGCAGATCAAAAGAATTTGGTTTACTATTTTGAAACCGTTAAAACACCGAATGTTTTTTGGATTGATTTAAAAAAGATTGATTTTAGTAAAAAAGCTGCTACAAAAAGATTGAGTGTAAGCAAAAACGAAATATATTCAGGCGAAACCTCAAAACAATTTGTTAGTACCGCACCATTTACCTTTATTGGTTTATAAGTTTTTATTTTTTAGCGAATTAATTATAAAACAAAAGTGAGATTTTTTTTAAATCTCACTTTTGTTTTACCAACTTCCGCCGGCACCACCACCAGAGAATCCGCCGCCGCCGAAACCGCCTCCAAATCCTCCACCGAAGCCACCGCTTCCTGATGAACCACCGCCGAAACCGCCTCCACCGCGACCAAGGCTACTTAAAATAATAATGTCCATTAAATCGGGACCGCTGCGTCTGCCTCGGTTATTTCCTTTGCCTCCGCCTGATTTGCTGGCTACAATAAGTATGATGATAACGATTAATATTATAAAGAACCCCGGAATACCACCGCCGTTATCTTTGTTTTCTTGTCGGGTTCCTTTGTAAGTTCCCGAAAAAAGGTCCATTAATTTCGTGGTTCCAATGTCTAATCCGGCATAATAATCACCTTTTTTAAATTCGGGAATGATAAAGTTTCTAATGATTTCTCCGTTAATCCCGGCTGTTAAAAGATGTTCTAAGCCGTAACCGGGAGCAATCCATAATTTTCTTTCTTTTTCAGCCAGTAAAATAAAAACACCATTGTCTTTATCTGCCTGGCCAATTCCCCATTTGTGTGCCCATTTTGGAGCTAATTCTCCTTCGTATTCTCCATTCAAACTTGGAATAATGGCAATTACAATTTGGGTTGAAGTAGTATCGGCATATTTTATCAATTTTTCTTCTAACTGCTGTTTTTCGGTAGCAGATAATAAATTGGCGTAATCAAAAACACTGGTTTGTTCGCTTGTCTTTGATGGTTTTTCCGGAATATTAAACTGTGCTAGAACCAACAGCGGAAAAAACAATACAAACAGTGTTGCTATTTTTTTAAATGGATACATTAACCTCGTGAAATTTCGTTAGGTAATTCGTTTACATCATCTTTTCCGTGATAAGGAAAAAACTGTTTTAATTGTTTGCCTGTGTGTAGAATTCCGGCAATTAAACCTTGCTTAAAATTACTGGTTTTAAAATGATCAATTACCGTTTTTTTAGTTGCTTCCCAAAAATCATACGGAACAACCGCATCAATTCCATCATCGCCAATAATTGCAAAATGGCGGTCTTTAACGCCTATATAAAACAAAACGCCATTGCGGGCGCTTGTTTTATGCATTTCTAACATTTTAAAAACTTCTTGAGCGCGTTCTAAAACAGGTAAATCAGAGTGTTCTTCTATGTGTACCCGTATTTCGCCAGATGTTTCTTTTTCAGCTTTAACAATGGCTGCAACAATTTCCTGTTCTTCGCTAGTGCTTAAAAAATCTTCTGTTAACGACATGTTATTTGAAATCAAAATTCACTTCCGGAGCATTTTCTGCACCTTCCGAAGCTTTAAAATATCCTTTTTCTGTAAACCCTAAAATACCTGCTAATAAGTTGTTTGGGAATACTTTAATATGGTTGTTGTAAGGTTTAACTGCTTCGTTAAAACGGGTACGTGCTGTTAAAATCTGATTTTCGGTGCTTACCAGTTCATCTTGTAGTTTAATGAAGTTTTGGTTTGCTTTTAAATCAGGGTATCTTTCAACAGTTACCAATAAACGCGATAACGCACTATTTACACCACTTTGTGCTTGGCTAAATGCTGCTAATTGTTCCGGTGTAATGTTTGTTGGGTCAACAGTTGTCTGTGTTGCTTTAGAACGTGCAGTGATTACAGCTTCTAAAGTAGATTTTTCAAAATCGGCTGCACCTTTTACCGTATTCACTAAATTTCCAATCAGTGAGTTTCTTCTTTCATAAGCGGTTTCAACATTACCCCAGCTTTCTTTTATATTTTCGTTTAAAGTTACTGCAGTGTTGTTAATGCCTTTTACCCAGGCATACATACCAATTGCTAAAACTGCGATAATGATTAAAGGAAGAAATTTTTTCATAAATTTTTAATTAAAGTTCGTTTTTAATAATAATTAGTTGTTTTTTAATAAGCTCTAATTTTTCGATAATTTCAATTGTACTTAGCGAAGTTTTCTTGTTGTTTTTTAAAAAATCTTTGGCACCATCTAATGTAAATCCCTTTTCTTTTACCAGATGATAAATGGTTTTCAGGTTTTTTAAATCTTCGGGTGTAAACATTCTGTTGCCCTTTGCGTTTTTTTTAGGCTTTAAAATATCAAACTCCTTTTCCCAAAAACGTATCAACGAAGCATTTACGGCAAATGCCTTGGCTATTTCGCCTATGCTGTAATATCTTTTTTCGGGTAACTCAATCTGCATCAACTTAAAATTTTGCTTATGCTAATATACAATTTTTCTAATAAGTTTATGCATGTTTAAAAAGTTCTGTTGAACAAGAGAAAATCTTTTAAAAAACACTATTTTTGCAACTTATGTACACTTTTTTAAAGTGTTAGTTTTGAACGATTCATAATTTAATATATCGAATGAAATCACAAGATATCAGAAAAAAATTTCTTGATTTTTTTGAAAGCAAAGGACATTTAATTGTTCCTTCTGCCCCGATTGTTTTAAAAGACGATCCAACCTTGATGTTTAACAACTCGGGTATGGCACAGTTTAAAGAATATTTTTTAGGCAATGCTGTCCCAAAAGCCACACGTATTGCCGATACGCAGAAATGTTTGCGCGTTTCAGGTAAGCACAACGATTTAGAGGACGTAGGTTTTGATACTTATCACCACACGATGTTTGAAATGTTAGGGAACTGGTCGTTTGGCGATTATTTCAAAAAAGAAGCTATTGCCTGGGCGTGGGAATTTTTGACCGAAGTGCTGAAAATTGACAAAGATCGTTTGTATGTTTCCGTTTTCGAAGGAAACGAAGCAGAAAACGTTCCGTTTGATCAGGAAGCCTGGGATTTGTGGAAGCAATTCGTTGCCGAAGACCGTATCATTTTGGGAAACAAAAAAGACAATTTTTGGGAAATGGGTGATCAGGGACCGTGCGGACCTTGTTCTGAAATTCACGTAGATTTACGTCCGGATAATGAAAGGGCAGAAGTTTCCGGTCGTTCATTGGTAAATGCAGATCATCCACAAGTGGTAGAAATCTGGAACAACGTGTTTATGGAATTTAACCGTAAAGCCGACGGTTCTTTAGAAAAATTACCTGCAAAACACGTTGATACCGGAATGGGCTTTGAGCGTTTGTGTATGGCAATGCAAAACGTGACTTCCAACTATGATACGGATGTATTTACTCCGTTGATCGCTAAAGTAGAAGAAATCACCGGATTAAAATATACAACAAATGATGTCATTCTGAACGATAGTGAAGAATGTCAGGAACAAAATAAAACCAACATTGCCATTCGTGTAATTGTAGATCACGTACGTGCGGTTGCTTTTGCAATTGCCGATGGACAATTACCGTCAAATAATGGTGCAGGTTATGTGATCCGTCGTATTTTACGTCGTGCTATTCGTTACGGATTTACGTTTTTAGGAACAAAAGAACCTTTTATTTATCAGTTGGTCGATGTTTTGTCAGCGCAAATGGGAGCATTCTTCCCGGAAATCGTTTCTCAAAAAGATTTGGTTAAAAATGTCATCAGAGAAGAAGAAGCATCTTTCTTGCGTACGCTGGATCAAGGACTACATTTGTTAGATTCTGTAATCGAAAAAACGGAAGATAAGATGGTCGATGGAGCAAAAGCTTTTGAATTGTACGATACCTTTGGTTTCCCGATTGATTTAACAGCATTGATTTTACGCGAAAAAGGATATGAGTTGGATGAAGCTGGTTTTGAAGCGGCAATGAAAGCTCAGAAAGACCGTTCACGTGCTGCTTCTGAAGTTTCTAAAGACGATTGGAATGTTTTAATTGAAGGGAATGTGGAAACTTTTGAGGGATACGACAAAGTTGAAAACGAAGTGAAGATTTCCCGTATCCGCAAAGTGGAATCGAAGAAAGACGGAACGGTTTATCAAATCGTATTAGACCATACGCCATTCTATCCGGAAGGTGGTGGTCAGGTTGGAGATAAAGGTAATTTGGTTTCGGCTAATGAAACGATTGAGATTTTCGATACCAAGAAAGAAAATAACTTAATCTTGCATTTCACCAAACAATTGCCTGAAAATTTAGAAGCTGCATTTGTTGCAAAAGTGAATACAGAATTACGCAATAAATCATCTAAAAATCATTCGGCAACGCATTTGTTACACCAGGCATTACGTACGATTTTAGGAACACACGTAGAACAAAAAGGTTCGTTGGTAGCTCCAAATCATTTACGTTTTGACTTTTCGCATTTTGCAAAAGTTACCGATGAAGAATTACAACAAATAGAAGCATTCGTAAACGCACGTATTGCAGAGCAATTGCCTTTAATTGAACGTAGATCGATTCCTTTTAAACAAGCAGTTGAAGAAGGTGCGATGGCATTGTTTGGAGAAAAATACGGTGACGAAGTTCGCGCGATTAAATTTGGCGATTCTATGGAACTGTGTGGAGGAATTCACGTACAAAATACGGCTGATATTTGGTCGTTCAAAATTGTTTCTGAAGGAGCAGTTGCGGCAGGAATTCGTCGTATCGAAGCGATTACAGGAGATGCTGTTCGTGCGTTTTACAACAATCAGGAAGCGACGTTGAAAGAAATTAAAGAAGTGCTTAAAAACCCACAGGACACTATGAAAGCAGTTCTTTCGTTACAGGATGAAAACTCAAAGTTGAAAAAACAAGTAGAACAATTACTCAAGGAAAAAGCAAAAAACTTAAAAGGCGATTTGCTGAATGAAGTTCAAGAAATAAACGGAGTGAAATTTTTAGCAAAGCAAGTAGATTTAGATGCTACCGGAGCGAAAGATTTAGCTTATGAAATCGGCGGAACGGCTGATAATTTCTTTATTCTTTTTGGAACCGTTAATGAAGGAAAACCAATGTTAACAGCTTATGTTTCTAAAGAAATTGTAGAAAGTAAAAGATTGAATGCCGGGCAGATTGTTCGTGAATTAGGTAAGTATATCCAGGGCGGCGGCGGCGGACAAGCATTTTTTGCCACAGCCGGAGGTAAAAATCCTGATGGAATGATGGAAGCCATTGCAAATGCAGTGAATTTTGTGAAGTAGAAGATTAATAACGAACAGTTGTCGTACTGAACTGGTCACTGAGCGTAGTCGAAGTGCAGCATCTCATTAAATGATTATATTTTAAAAGAGGAAATTTAAATTTCCTCTTTTTCTTTTAATAAAATTTTATTTCATAAATAAAATATCTATCTAATCCAAAAATTTCAAACCATTGGTCATATTTATCTATTGCTATAGCAAAATCACAATTTCTGTAGGTGTTTTCATTAATTTTTATAGGTTTTACAATAGCAGAAAATAAATATTTTTGATTGTATGAAAATTTTTGTGCTTCATTTATAAAAATTTTAAAAGCATATCGATCTTCTTTTTTTAAATCATAATTCCTATTTAAATTAAAAACCTCATAAAATTGATAGAGCAGTCTATAGTTTGCATCAGAAGTGCTTTTAGCTAGTATCGTTACAGGTATAGTTGATCCTACAAGATTAGATGGAGTGTTTTTAGAATCAAAATAAATACTTTCTTTTTTAAGCTTTCCATTGACATATTCCTTTTCGATAATTTCAAAGTTTAAAGGCGAAGTTTTAGAAGTGACAAAATCAAAATTATAATAGGTATAACCTTCAAAAGCTTTAAGAACGTTTTCAAACTTGGTTTCATCCATTTTTGATTTAATACTTATTTCTTGTGAAAAAATACTAAAAGGGATCAATAAAAATACTATTATCTGTTTCATGCTTTAAATGTTTATGGAAGAACGTTTTTTAAGCCTGTAATATTGTGTTTTACTAAAATTTCGTAACTTTAAACAAAAGATTTTTGTTATGAGATACGTAGTAATAGTAGAGTACCGTGTGTTTCCAAACCACCGGGAAGTTTTTTTTGATTTAATTCGGAAAGAAGCCGATGCTTTAGTGCAAAACGAGTTAGGAACTTTGCATGTAACATCTATGATTGATAGCATAGATCCTAATAAATTCATCAATCTTAAAATTTTTGAAACAAAAGAAGCGTATGAAGAGCATAAAATAGGTTTGATTTTGCATGCTTTTTTAAAACAGGCAGATGCCTATATTATTAAAGGGCCAGAAGTTTTGTTTGAAGGCTATCAGCTTTATTCGTGCGACGATTATACGTTAGAACAAAAAAGTGGAGAAGATATGTCGGCATATTTTTGTAGATAACCGTATTTTTGTAAAAAACAGAAAATGCAGTTACAAACCATTGTTCCTATAAAATCGCTTGAAAATCCAATCAATTATCATTCAAAAATTGTGAGTGTCGGCAGTTGCTTTGCTGTAAATATGGCACAGCGTTTTCGGCAATATCAATTTCAGAATACGGTTAATCCATTGGGTATTTTATTTCATCCTTTGGCTATTGCAAAGTTGATAGATTTTGCCGTAAATGACAAAGTTTTTATAGCAAATGATGTATTTCTGCACAACGAAATATGGAGTTGTTTTGATGCACATTCCGATTTGAATGAATTGGAACAAGAAGATATTATAGATACGCTGAATGCGAAAATTCAAGCCTTGCGAAAGAATGTTTCGGAAGCTACACATTGTATTTTAACATTTGGTACGGCATGGGTGTATCGTCATATTCAAAATAATCAGTTAGTTGCCAATTGCCATAAAATTCCTCAAAAAGAATTTTCTAAAGAATTGCTGACTGTAGAAATCTGTCAACAGGCTATAGAATCAATTGAAAGAGGAATCCGTATTTTAAATCCAAACATACAGATCATTTATACCATTTCGCCTGTTCGGCATATTAAAGACGGATATGTTGAAAATCAACGAAGTAAGGCACATTTAATAGCTGCTTTGCATCAGCACTTGGAAAAGAATCTGTCTAACAACTATTATTTTCCTTCGTACGAAATCGTAATGGATGAACTTAGGGATTATCGTTTTTTTGCAAAAGATTTGATTCATCCCAACGAAATAGCGATTGATTATATCTGGGAAAGATTTGTTGAGAAATGTATTGATACGGAAGTGATCGCTACTATGAAATTGGTTGATGAGGTACAGAAAGGATTGGCACACAAACCCTTTAATCCATATACCGATGCTCATGGTAAGTTTTTAGATAAACTGGCTCAGAAATTGGATGTGTTAATTGAACAATATCCGTTTATGAATTTTAGATAATATGAAAAGAATTATAATAGTAGCAATTATTTGTATTTTGATAGGAAGCGGATTCACATTTTTTATCATGAAAAAAGGATCTGATAGAAATCAGGTTTTACCAGATACGGAATTGATTGCCCAGCAAATGAAGAATGTGAGAAAACTGGTGGTGAACGAAGCCAAAATCTCACAGATTTACAATTATAAAGACGAAAAGTCGTTTATGAACTTAATGTCTTTTGATAAAAAGGCTTTAGTAGTTGTAAATGCCGATGTGCAGATTATGTACGATTTGTCGAAGCTGGAATACACCATAGACGAAGCCAATAAAATCGTAAAAATCACCTTTATACCAAAAGAAGAAATTAAGATTAGTCCCGACATTAAAATTTACGATGTGGAAGAATCGAGGTTTAATGCTTTTAAAGGCAACGATTACAATACCATTCAGGAGAGCGTAAAGAAACAGTTTCATGAAAAAATACTAAAATCAAACATACAGGCAAATGCCAAAAACCGTTTGGTAAGCGAGTTAAGTAAATTTTTGGTAGTAACGCAGTCATTAGGCTGGACATTGCAATATCAAGACAAGGAGGTTGTAAATACCGATGATTTTAATGAATTAATATCTGGGTAACAATAATAAAGAAAACAACCCATCGGTAAATCATTACGTAATTTAGTAAAATAAATATGTTAATTTTTTAACAGCAATACTTTTTTTTTATACTTTAGGGGTTTAATTACAAAAACTTAAAACAATTATTTATATGAAAATTAATAAACTACTCTTTTTTCTACTGGCATTAATCAGCTTTAATTCATGTGTAGAATACGTAGATAACGGAACAAAACCAGACGGACCTGAAAAACCGGAAGAGCAAAAATACACGGCAGAGCACAGTAACCCTGACGAAGCTAAATATGTAGGTGATACGTTTAAGTTTACGGCTATGCTAAATAGTGTAGATGTTACTGCTTCAACTGTATTTAAGGTGAATGGTACAACTATTTCTGGAAACAGTTATACGGCGGTTAAAGTAGGTTCAAATTCTGTAATTGCTACTATGGATAATCTTACAGCAAGTTTTAAATTTACTGTGTTAGAAAAAGACGAAGAAGAGCCAGAACCAACAGGTAATAGAATTGAGTATGATGGGGATTGGAAGCCTGTAACTAATACATTTTGGGTGCTTTATGTAGATGCTAACGGGGATATTTTAGACTATTCTGTACCAACTCAAGGTGGGGGGACTGTATCATGTACAAAATGGATACTTGTTTCTGCTGATATAAGTGATCCTTCGAAAATACAAAATGCTTCAAATTCACATTGGATGGAAGTCTTTGTTCCAATAGATGTGACTGATCCTGCAAAACCTCTTTTAGTTTTTCCTCATGATGCTCAACAAATAGCCTTAGACGGTGGGATGGTAGTGTTTAATGGAGTTGCTAATGTTTATGAAGCAACACAAAATGAATATACCTTTGTTTCTGGAACAGAAGCTCCGAATTTTGGGCAGAACGGAACAGCGAATTATACAGCAGAAACAGAGCTTGAAAATTCGAAAACAGCAGAATTATTTTGGAATGGTCAATATACCTTAATGAGTACTGTACAAGCCCCTAAAGGCAAAAACAAATTGACGAAAGTTAAGTTATATAATACATCAATTAATAGTTTAAAATTTGCAAAATAATAAAGTTTAAAATATAAAAAAAACGCTGCTGTAACAAGTAGCGTTTTTTTATATTTTTAATTATAACGATTAAAATATCATGTTAATATCTAAAATAGATTAATACATGTTTGTTAAAAATGTATATTTATAATGTTTACCTTAAAATACATTTTTAGACATGAAAAACAAGATTTTCACATTGGTATTAACCCTTATGGGTTCAACTTTTTTATTTGCACAACAATGGACAGGTGCAAACAACACTACAAGTGATATTTCGCGAACAGGAAAAGTGAGTATTGGTACTACAAGCACAGGGGATAATTTAAATTTGAGCGGTACTATAGGAATTGCCAATTCTTCTACGAAGAATCCTTCAATCAAATTTACTACTGCAAATGATATTTTTAGACCATATTCTTTTGTGATTTCAGCAAACCCTTTTGGCTATCAAGATCCTTCTACAAATACGACAACACTTACTTCCTCTTTGAATATTGGCTTAAATAACACAAGTAAAACTTTAGTCATTATTGATGATAAAATTGGCTTGGGAACTGATAATTTATTTTGTACAGATTGTTCAGATTACCGCTTATTTGTTAAAGACGGTATACGTACCGAGAAAATTAAGGTAGATATCGCAGCCAACAACGGTTGGGCAGATTATGTTTTTGAACAGGATTATAACTTGATGCCGTTAACAGAAGTAGAGCAGTTTATAAAACAAAACGGGCATTTACCCGAAGTACCTACTACGGCAGAGGCGATTGCTAATGGTATAGAATTAAAAGAAATGAACATTTTACTGCTTAAAAAAGTAGAAGAACTAACCCTTTACAGCATAGAGTTGCAAAAACGCATAGAAGCTTTAGAAAGCAAAACAGCTAAATAAGAACAGTTATGAAAAATATATATTTAATTTTTATACTGTTCTTGGGATTTTCTGCCTACTCGCAGGCTGAAAACGACAACTGGTATTTTGGTGATAAAGCTGCCGTTAATTTCTCAGGTACGCCCGTGGCTTTAACCAACAGTGCCATGAATGCACCCGAAGCTTGCGGCAGTGTAAGCGATAGTCAAGGCAATTTAATATTTTATACTGATGGGAAAACTATTTGGAACCGTGAGCATAATATAATGACAAATGGTGCCGGTTTAACAGGTACGCTAAACAGTGCGCAAGTGCTTGTTATTGGCGATTTGGTTAATAAAGACATATACTATGTGTTTACTACTGCCAATTCATACAATAATCAATCATATACAGCATATTCTGTTGTGGATATGTCGTTGGGTGGTATAGGTGTAAATGGGCAGCCGCTAGGCGGGGTAGTTAATACCCTAAAAAATATTCCGGTTTTAGATAACAATAATAACCTGATAACAACAGACGGTATAACCGCAGTGCCATATGCTAACGGAACTGATTTTTGGATATTGATACCTACACATCAAGATTTGATGGCCTATTTGTTTGATGGTTCTGGTTTTAGTACAACACCGATAGTTAGCAGTCTTAGTGTGTCTGCTACAAATAAAAGTTTTAGTGTTAAAGCGTCACCTAAATTATCATATACAATTGGTTTTGATTATTATGTAGCAGTGTCAGTAGGGCATAATTTGCAGCCCGATCAGAATAATTTATATGCTTTTGATAATAACTTAGGTTTGTTATTAAACAATGTAGGGGTTATTAGCTTTGCTAATGCACAACAGAAAAGACAAGAATTAGAGTTCAGTCAAGATGGGAAAATAGTGTATCTAGGAGGAAACTCTTCTTCTAATAACTATGGTATTTACAATTGCGATCTTACTGTTCCCGGTGTAATTCAGCTTCTTTTTTCAAATTCAGGTGCATCTTTAGGTCAAATGCAGTTGCATACAAATGGAACGATTTATTTTACAATCGCTGGGGCAGGTAGTTTAGGGCAAATTTCCAATCCCAATTTGTATAATGGGAATAGTATAAGTGTTCCAGGTATTTTTCTGAATGGAAAGGTATCTGCTAAAGGACTTCCTCAATTACTTCCTCGGCATCCGGGTTACATAAACAATATTATTTTGGCACTTCCCGAAAATAATAATAATTACACTTATTATGCTAATAATACAATTACGATGCAAAGTAATTACAGTATAACTAATAAAACTATTGTAATGAAAGCAGGAGATAATATTTTGTTTATGCCTGATACAGAAATTGGCTTAGGTTCTAATTATACGGCTGTAATAGAAGCCTGTCCTGTTTCAAAACCTTCACAAAGATATTGGATGCCTCCTGCTGAAAGACAAACTTATACCGTTGGAAGAGAAAATAATTTAGTAGTTTTAAAAAATGATGTTAAAGTTTATCCAAACCCTACAAATAGTCCTTTTGTGATTGATATTACAGGCAGTGAAATTCAAAAATGGGAATTGTTTGATTTGTCTGGAAAATTGGTTTTACAAGGCAAAGAACCAGTTGGTTCGGTTAATGGTTTGGCAAAAGCCACTTATGTTCTAAAGGTTTCATTGAAAAATAAAGAAGTTGAAACACATAAGTTAATTGTAAAGTAACTATTGTGTAAATAAAAACCTCCATTTTAATGGAGGTTTTGTTATTATTAAAGTTTTTAGCTTAAACAAACTCTACTACTTTTTCTTCATTTTCGGTAACCACTTTGGTTAGGTTGTAAGAAGCTAAAGCTTTCATGGCTTTGTCCCACTTTTTACCGCTTAAAGCTGCTTGTTCTTTTAACTGTGCTATGCTCATTTTGTTTTCATTCTTTTCTAAAATGGCAATGATTACTTTTTCATCATCGGTTAATTCGTAAGCAGGTGCTACTTTTTCAGGGCGCATTTGCGGGAAGAACAATACTTCCTGTATCGAAGGGTTATTGGTTAAAAACATAATCAATCGGTCCATACCAATACCCAAACCACCTGTTGGCGGCATACCGAACTCTAATGCTCTTAAGAAATCTTCGTCAATGAACTGCCCGGCTTCATCATCACCTTTTTCAGATAATTTCAGCTGCTCTTCAAAACGCTCACGTTGGTCGATAGGGTCGTTTAATTCGGAATACGAATTTGCGATTTCCTTACCGCAAACCATTAGTTCAAAACGCTCTGTTAATTCCGGGTTGTCACGGTGTTCTTTAGTAAGTGGCGACATTTCTTTTGGATAATCGGTGATAAATGTCGGCTGAATGTAATTTCCTTCACATTTCTCGCCAAAAATTTCATCAATCAGTTTTCCTTTACCCATGGTGTCATCAACAGGAATACCCATATTTTTAGCGGCTTCGCGAATCTCATCTTCGGTTTTTCCATCAATGTCAAAACCGGTGAAATCAATAATCGCCTGACGCATAGTCACACGCTGGTACGGTGCTTTAAAATTAATTTTATGCTCGCCAAAAGTTGCTTCGCTTGTTCCGTTAACCGCAATGGCACAATGTTCCAATAATTGCTCGGTAAACTCCATCATCCAGTTATAATCTTTGTAGGCAACATAAATTTCCATTGCTGTAAATTCCGGATTGTGTGTTCTGTCCATACCTTCGTTTCTAAAGTTTTTAGAAAACTCGTAAACACCTTCAAATCCACCAACAATCAAACGTTTTAAATACAACTCGTTTGCAATACGCATGTATAGCGGAATGTCTAACGCATTGTGATGTGTAATAAACGGACGTGCCGCTGCACCACCGGGAATTGACTGTAAAACAGGAGTGTCAACTTCTAAATAACCACGGTCGTTAAAAAACGAGCGCATGGCATTATATAATTTGGTACGTTTTATAAAAATTTCTTTATTTAGCGGATTTACGATTAAATCTACATAACGCATACGGTAGCGCAGTTCCGGATCGGTAAAGGCATCAAATACATTTCCGTCTTCATCGGTCTTTGGTAACGGTAACGGGCGTAGTGTTTTAGAAAGAATCGAAAATTTTTCTACACGAATACATTTAGCACCTACCTGAGTGGTGAATAGTTCGCCTTCAATACCAATGAAATCACCTAAATCAGTCAATTTCTTAAAAACACTATTGTATAACGTTTTGTCTTCACCTGTACAAATTACATCACGGTTTAAATACAGCTGAATTCTACCTTCCTGATCCTGAATTTCAGCAAAACTTGCTTTACCCTGATCGCGAACACTCATTAATCTGCCGGCAGTTACAACCTTCTTTCCTTCTTCAAAAGTTTCCTTAATCTGCTTCGATGTATGATTTACCGGAAACAAATTAGCGGGATAAGGATTGATGCCAAGTTCACGTAACTTGCCCAATTTTTCTCTTCTGATGATTTCTTGTTCTGAAAGTTGCATAAAATTTATATTTTCTTTATTTAACCTGCAAAATTAATTATTTTTTGATTGATAGTAATGTTTTCTTTAGATATTTTTAAATTGATGATTGGTTTTAATTGCATAAATTTGTAAAAGAATAATTAAATGAAAATTATGAGTTTTTGGAGAGTAGTGTTAGCTATTTTTTTACCGCCTTTTGCTGTTTTTGATAAGGGTTGTGGTTCTGTTTTAATTGTATTGCTTCTTACTTTGGCAGGCTGGGTACCAGGAGTTATTGGCGCACTAATTATATTAAACAATCCAAAATACAACAGATAATACAGCATAAAATGAATAAAAAAGTTCAAATACAGGATTTAGGATTAAAAGACTATAAAGATACTTGGGATTATCAGGAAGAATTGTTTCAGGGAATTCTGAGTATAAAATCTCAAATCCGCAAAGACGAGTCAAACCCGAAAGAAACGCCCAATTACTTTTTGTTTGTAGAACATCCGCACGTATATACGTTAGGAAAAAGTGGCGATTTAGAAAATTTGTTGTTAAACGATGAGCAGCTGGCAGCAAAGAACGCAACTTTTTATAAAATTAATCGTGGGGGAGATATTACCTACCACGGACCGGGACAAATTGTGGGGTATCCGATTTTAGATTTAGATAATTTTTTTACCGATATTCACAAGTACCTTCGTTTTTTGGAAGATGTTATTATCAGAACATTGGCAGATTACGGTTTAAAAGGTGTGCGAAGTGAAGGTGAAACCGGAGTTTGGTTAGATGTTGGGACACCATTTGCCCGAAAAATATGTGCTTTGGGAGTAAGGGCTTCACGCTGGGTTACCATGCACGGGTTTGCATTGAATGTAAATACAAATCTGGGATATTTTGATAATATTATTCCGTGTGGTATTCGCGGAAAAGCAGTAGCTTCTTTAAATGTAGAGTTAGGTGTAGAAAAAGTAGATGAAGAAGAAGTAAAACAAAAAATCTTACATTATTTTAAAGAGCTTTTTGAAGCTGAGTTTGTATAATACAATATTAAGGAGTGAATTATCACTCCTTAAGCTTTTTTAGCTCTGGGACTATTGTTTTAACAACTATACCGTTATTTATTTAGGTCTAAAACCAATTGTTGAGGTAAAAGTTTAAATGATTTACGGTGGTACTTACAAGGACCGTGTTCTAAAATAGCCAACCGGTGCTGTTTGGTTGGATAGCCCATATTTCTATCCCAACCGTACATAGGAAATTCTTCGTGTAGTTGCAGCATGTATTCATCGCGATAGGTTTTAGCTAAAATCGATGCAGCTGCAATGCTTAAATATTTACTGTCACCTTTAATAATGGTTTCGTGCGGAATTTGCTTGTAAGGTTTGAATTTGTTTCCGTCAACAATAATGAATTCAGGTTCAAAATTTAAGGTAGAAATAGCTTTGTGCATCGCTTCAATAGAAGAGTTCAAAATGTTTATCTCATCAATGGTGTTTTCATAAATATGCGCAATGCTGAAAAAACTGTTGTGTTCTTCAATAAATGTCCTAAGGTTTTTTCGCGAGTTTATAGAAAGCTTTTTAGAATCGTTGATTAGTTCGTTTTCTAATTTATCGTTAATAAGAATAGCTGCAGCCGTAACCGGACCTGCCAGGCAACCTCTCCCGGCTTCATCTGTACCAACTTCAAATTTTAAGTGGCTATACGTTTTTAATAACATAACAAAATGTTAAATAATATAATAATATAATAAAAAAATAAAAATCAGAACAAATTTACATAAATTTGATATCTTAAATGTATTATGATTAATATTTAAATATAATGAAAAATAAAATTACAAAACTATTTTTAGTTTTAATGTTTTCTGGGTTTGCAGCAAATGCACAAACTGAAAGGCAAATAGAGGTAATTAAAGAAGGTTCAAATCTAATGGAGCTTAATAAATTAAGTGAGATTTTTCTTAAGGAATCTACACGTAGATACGATACTGCTGTTAAAATAGCAAGGGAAAATAATTTACCTTTAAGTTGGGTAGATGAAAATACAGGACAGTTTTATTCAGTAGATAGTTATATCCCAAAAACTAATAAACTATTATACAAAGTAACTTTAAATAACTCTCCAATAGGAGGGTCTGTTAAAACTATTGGAGTTGACTATTTACATTCTATTGGAATAAAAGGTCAGGATATGATAATTGGTGAATGGGATGGAGGGATAGCTTTAAGTACACATTCCGCATTTGGAGGTAGAGTTCAGGTTAGAGATACTCAAACAAATGACCCGACTGGAACTTATCACGCAACACATGTCGGAGGGACTATGATAGCTTCAGAAACAGCAGGAGGAGTTGGAAGAGAGGGAGAAGCTATGGGAATGGCTCCATTAGGTAAATTAGCGTCGTGGAATTGGACGAATGATTTGTCTGAAATGACAACAGCTGCTTCTCAAGGATTATTAATGTCTAACCATTCTTATGGTTTGGATGCTGAGGTTCTTCAAAGTAACATCGGGGTACGTGTTTTTGGAAGATATACTGGTGATACCAGTAAAGCGGCATATAATATGGATACTTCTCGAGATATTGATTTGATTTTAAATAATGCACCTTATTATACTGTTGTGTGGGCAGCAGGAAATGATCGAAATAACCAACCTGCACTTAATGGTAGTTTTGGAGGAAGAGATTTATTGGTTAATGAATCTGTGGCTAAAAATAATATTGTTGTTGCTGCAATTAATGGTATTCAAAGTTACACATCTGCTGGTTCGGTTGTTATGTCGGCGTTTAGTAATTGGGGCCCTACAGATGATTTCAGAATTAAACCGGATATATCTGCAAAAGGGGTGGGAGTATATTCAACATCTAATTCAAGTAATAATGGATATGCAACAGAGCAGGGAACTTCAATGGCTGCTCCTTCAGTTACCAGTGCTGTTGCTTTATGGCAACAGTTATACTCTGAGAAAAATGCAAAAAAATTTATACGTTCTTCAACAGTTAGAGCATTAATGGCTCATACGGCTTTAGAAGCTGGAGGGCAAATAGGGCCTGACTATATGTACGGTTGGGGGGTTTTTAACGCAAAGGGAGGAGCTATTGTTATAGAAAATGCTTCTGCTGGTGGAAATAAAGCAATTATTGATGAAAGATCATTGGTCTCTGGTCAGCCTTACGAATTTAATTTTAATAAAGTTTCGGTTGGGGATTTAACTGCAACAATAGCTTGGAATGATCCTGCAGGAACGGAAACTACTAGTAATGTTGCAAATTTCTTTGCTCCTGCTTTAGTTAATGATTTAGATATTAGAGTTGTTAATACAGATACGAATACAGAGTATTTTCCATATTATTTAAAACAGGATTGGTTAAAAATGCAGCCTGCATCAAGCAATGATCAAGGCGATAATAATGTTGATAATATAGAGAAAATATTTATACCGGGTGCTCCGAGTGGTAATTACAAGGTGATTGTTAGTAATAAAGGAAGTTTAAGTGGTTCGCAAATATTCTCATTAATACTGACTGGACATGATGGTCCGCTATCTGTTGAGGAGGAAATTTTGAATTCTTTAAAAGTTTATCCTAATCCATTTGTTAATTATTTTGTGATTGATGGAGGTAATGATAAGTTGTTAGGGTCTAATTTGAGTATTTATGACAATTCGGGTAGATTAATGGTGTCTAAAAAAGTGAAAGAACTTGAAGATCTAAAAATAAATACTGAATATTTTTCTAATGGTTTATACATATTAAATATTGAGAAAAATGGGGCTTCTAAAGCATTTAAGCTTGTTAAATAGATTTATCGTGTAGTCTAAAAAAAGCTATCTTTTTGTTTAATCAAAAGATAGCTTTTTCTTTTTAAGAAGGTTAATGTTTATGTTTTTAATATAGTTAAGTCTTTTTTGTCTTTTTTCATTCATTATTTTGGTGTTAAATATTTGTTATTGTTTAAATAATTACTAGTTTTGCTAAATAACTAATTCAAATTAAATTAATATGAGATCAAAGTTTACTTGGATTTTAACTCTGTTTTTTGCTTTAATAGTGCAGGTAGGTTTTGCACAAAAGCAAGTTACTGGAGTTGTAAAAACACAAGATGGAGACCCTATTCCTGGAGCAACTGTTATGTTAGTTGGTACTAGTGCGGGCGTGGATACCCAAGAAGATGGGACATATTCATTAGTTGCAAAAAAAGGAGATCGTTTACAGATAGTGTATGAAGGTTTTGTACCGGTTACAGTAACAGTAGGTGATTCGAATGTTTTAAATGTTAGTCTGCGGGAAGAAGAAATTGAGATGGGAGAGATCATTATTGATCAGTATCGTACGATGAATTCTAAAGAATCAACAGTAGCACAAACAACAATAACATCTAAAACTATTGCAGGGCGTCCAAATGCCAATGTGATGCAAACTTTACAAGGACAAGTTCCTGGTTTGAATATTATGACAGGCTCAGGACAGCCTGGGTCAGATAATATGAATATTGTGTTAAGGGGGGTTGGATCAATTAATGGTAGTACATCACCATTATTTGTTGTTGATGGAGTGCCAATGAGTGACGATCGTTTCAGATCTATTAATCCAAATGATATTGAAACTATCTCTGTTTTAAAAGATGCAGGTGCAACGGCTATTTATGGAAATCGTGGTGCAAATGGTGTAATTGTAATTACTACAAAAAGAGGTGGGTTCGATCAAGATTTGAGTATTAAGTATTCTGGATTGACAGGAGTTCAGTACTTACAGGATAATCAATATAACCTGATGGATGGAAAAGGTTTGAAAGCTTTGGAGAAGCATATGTATACTAACTATAATGGGGCAATCGGGAAAAACTGGACTGCAACTGAAATTGCTAATGCTCCTACTACGGATTGGGAGAACACTTTCTTCAGACCAGCTGTTCAGCAGAATCATACAATTTCATTTTCGTTAGGTTCGAAAAATTTAGCGTCTAGTACTTCTATCGGATATGCTGATTATGATGGTATATTGCAAACTACAAATATGAAAAGATTCAACTTGCGTTCAAATTTAAATGGTAAGAACAATAGTGGAAGATTAAATTATTCAACTTCATTAGGATTGAATTATTCTAAGAATAAAATGCTAAGTGCTGCAGGCTCTAATAATATTTATCACAATTATTTCCAAGGAGCATTTCGTGGACTTCCTTATTTGAGTCCTGCTGACTATAATTATGGAAGAACTTTCGAAGATATAGAACGTTTTATGGGGGAAGTTGGAAATACAGGTATGGAAGCGCCTCTTGTTCTGTTAAATAGAAGGGAAAATGTTGGATATCAGCAAAATGAACTTAAATTAACATTGAATGGAGGAATTAATTATAAGTTGACTGACGATTTAACACTTGGTAACACAAGTGGTGTGGATTATCAAACAATTAATCAGCCGCAATGGTATTCTCCAAGTACATGGTCGGAGAGAAAATCTGTTGAAGGTATTATGATGGGAAACCCAGCAAAACAGATATATGCAGGTCTTTTTGCAGAATCAATTGATCAGAGATTTGTATTCAACAGTACAACCAGTTTAAAATATGCTAAAACTTTCGGAGATAAGCACTCTGTAAATGCGGGAGTGTTTATGGAATATCTAAAAGCACATTTGAATGCTTCTAGTTTGTCAAAAAGAGGTTTTGATCCATTATTCTGGGCTCCTGGAGCAGGAACTGGATGGTTGGCTGATGTTGCAGAAAATGATTATTATGCAGCAACAGCAGGTAAAACAAAATTTAATTCAGGTTTGTTTTCTTATTTTGCAACCGCTGGGTATGATTATGACAAAAGATTTGGTATAGATGGTACAATCCGTAGAGATGCTTCTTTCAGATTTACAAAAGATAATCAGTGGGGAACTTTTTGGTCTGTAGCTGGACGATGGAATATAGCTAATGAAAATTGGATGGAGGGTTCTGTATTTAATGAATTAAAACTTCGTGGTTCTTACGGTACTTCTGGTAATCAAGATATTCAAAATACAGGGTTGTTTGGTTCTGGAAATCTTTTCAGTACTTTATATTCATCTTCTACTGGTTATAGAACAGATCCTTCTTTGGTTATTTCTCAATTACCTAATGCTGATTTAATGTGGGAAACAACAAAACAGACTAATATAGGTCTTGATTTTGGAGTGTTTAATAACAGATTGAGAGGTACTTTTGATGTATATGAGAAAACTACAGAAGATTTATTTTTATCGAGAATAATGTCGGCTATAAATGCTACTGCATCTTTACCGGCTAATTATGGGACAATGCAAAACCGTGGTGTAGAAGTTTTATTAGAGGCTGATGTTATTAGAACAAGTAATACAAAAGTTACGTTAAGAGTAAACGGTGCATATAATCAGAATAAAGTTATAGATATACCAGAAGAATCTGGTTTTTACTGGGATGGAGCATCATTAACTGGATATAAAGAGGGAGGTATGTTTAATGAATTTTATATGTATAAGTTTGCGGGTGTTAATCCAGCAAATGGTAGAGCTCAGTTTGTGGCGCAAGATGGTAGTTTAACCGAAACGCCAACTGATGCTGATCGTCATTGGTTAGATAAAACGTTATGGCCGAAGTTACAAGGTAGTTTTGGTATTGATGTAGAACATAAAGGTTGGTATCTTACAGCTAATTTTACTTATGCACAGGATGTTTGGAGATATGATAACGACTATTTGTGGTTTACTAATGCTGCATTTATGGGAGATTTTAACATGAGTGGTGATGTTTATAATGCATGGACAAATTCAAATAAAGGAGGGACTTTTCCATCTATGACTGCTTCAAATAATTCCTTTTTTAATAATTCTGATTATTATTTAAGAGATGCATCTTATATTCGTTTAAGATTTGCTACAATTGGTTATAACTTTAAGAAAGAAGATTTGCAATTTCTAAATCTGTCAGGACTAAGAGTTTTTGCACAAGGAGAAAACCTGATGACTTGGACTAAATGGAAAGGTTGGGATGCAGAAAGTTCAAGAGGGGTGGATTTAGGGCAATATCCTACACCACGAAGTGTTTCATTTGGTGTTGAGGTACAATTCTAATTTAATTTTTTTAAAATGAAAAAAAGTTTATTTACAATAATAGCAGCGTTTGCATTGTTAACAGGATGTTCAGACGCGTATGAAATAGATCAGCCTGGATTGATTACAGAGGAGTCACAGGTTTTCAATGATGCTCCAACGGTTGCAAGGGGGGTCGTAGGGATTTATAATTTATTAAGACCTGAAGGTGAAATTCAATTTGCATCTGTATTTACTGATGAAGTTGGATTAGGTAATGGAAATGGAGGTCAAGGTATAAATGACGGTAGTTTTAATTTTGTTTTAGAACCTGGGAATGGATATGCTCAATCAATTTGGTATGGAAATTATTCAATTATAAATCAGTCTAACAGAATCTTATCTGTAATTGATAGATTAATTGAAGGAGAGGAAAATGTGGCTGAATTAAATAGTCTAAAAAAATCTAAGGCGGAGTTATTAGGGTTAAGAGCATATGCTAACCTAAAGTTGTTTTCATATTTTACTCCTGATTATACTAATCCTAATGGATTGTCTGTAATGAAATTAGATTTTCTTCATACTGATGATTTTAAGAAAACTATTCCAAGATCAACAGTTGCAGAGATTAAAACATTTATTGAAAAAGATATTCAAGATGCAAAAGAACTTCACTTCAATGCCTTGACTTATTCGGTAATTGACAATAATTACCTTACCAAAGGTGCATTGGATGCTATTTTGGTTAAGCTTTATACTATGACTGGAGATTATGATAAAGTAGAGAGTATTGTTTCAGGCTTTATTGGTTCTGCTCATGGATTTGATGCTGCTACTGAATATGTTAGCATGTTTCAAGATCAGACAGCATTGAAAAGTGAGGTTATCTTTAGATTAGAGCGTAGAGTTAGCCAGAATATTACAATTGCGGATATTTGGTACACTAATAGAATTGGAGCTAGCGGAACTGTTTTGTATGACATAGGAAGATCGCTTTACAATGATTTGGATAAGTTAGATCCTGCAAAAACAGGAGCAAAGACTTGGGAAACTTTCATAAATGAATTTGATGTTCAAGATACTAGAAGGGTACTTAGAAGAGATGTAAGATACAATGTAAACTTGAATTTTGATTCTAATCCTATGGCAAATTATGCTTCTTTAAGCTATGATCAATACATTGCTCAAGATAGATTGTTGATAGGTAAGTATGTTGAGAGAGATCAAAATAGAATGCAGAATGATATGCTGGTATTTAGATATACAGATATGTTGTTATGTTTAGCTGAAGCAAAAGCTTCAAGCGGTAATTTTTCTGGAACTATTGCGGAAGGTAATTATTCTAATGTAGCATCAATCATTTATAATATACGTAAAGCGCGTTTAAATAAAACAGATTTCCCTACTGAAACTGAACCAGCATCTATGCCAACAATTACCAATTCGCAAACTGCTTGGAAAGCTATTTTGGATGAAAGACGTGTAGAATTCGCTTTCGAAGGTTATCGTTATTTAGACGTAAAAAGAATAGGACAAAAAGCAAACGCCGGTTTTGTTCGTGATGCTCAAGATTGTTTTAGAAATTCAGCATGTAATTTACCTGCTAATGATCATAAATTAACAATGCCAATTCCAAGAGCTGAAATATTATCAAACCCTAATATGGTCCCTAACCCTGGTTATTAATCAGTAGTTTTAAATATTTTTAAAAAGAGATGCGAAAGCATCTCTTTTTTGTTTTATATAATATAGTTGCTAAAAAAATGTATTTTTGTGTAAAATTTGCATCTATGCGTTTTATTTTGGCTTTTGTATTGTTTTTCTCCGTGAGTTGTTTTGCGCAGGTAAGAAAGACAAATCAAAAAATTAAATCTGGTACTGCTTTAAATACCACAAGAGTTGGTATTGCTACTTCTGTTGATCGTTTTTCATCTGTAAATTTGTCTGATAACGACTCTTTAAAAGTGAAAAAAATTATTACCAAAGCTGGTGATACCGTTGCGCCTATTTCTCAATATAAGATATTTAATGAAATCAAAGGAGCTTCAACTTTTGATACCATTTTAAATCTTAAAAAGCAATATGCTTTTAACTATCTCCGTAAAGATTTTTTTGGAATGCTTCAGTTTAATAACGACGGGCAAACGTTTCAGTCTTTAGATCCTAATAGTTTAAACGTAAATAATGTTATAAATCTTGGTTTTAATGCACGCAGATTTTCTTATTTGAACAAGGAAGATATTAGTTACTATAGTGTACCTACTCCTGCATCAGAACTTTTTTACCGTAGTGTAACTGGAAAAGGACAGAATTTAGATGCATTGATCACAATAAATACATCTGAACAGTTCAATGTATTTCTGGGATACAGAGGTTTGCGATCGCAGGGAAAGTACGTAAATCAATTAACATCTAACGGGAATTTCAGAATAGGTTCAAGCTACTTTACTAAAAATAAGCGTTATCAGTTTAAAAACCATATCACTTTTCAGGATATTTCAAATGAAGAAAATGGAGGTATTGTGTTTACCAATTTGTTTGAATCTTCAGATGAGCCTTATAATAACCGTGAACAACTTAGGGTGCAGATTTCAGAAGGAAAAAGTTTGTTTAAAGGTTTAAGAGCTTATTTTGATCACAGTCTGCAGTTCAATAAGTCTGAAAGTAATAAGGCGTTAATTCGTCATCAATTTACCTACGAATATTTTTCAAATGTTTATCAGCAGTCTAATGCAAATCCTTTTAATGTGAATACGCCTTATTTTGGTGAAGCTTTTGCGTCTGGGATTTACGATAAAGTACGTCATACACGATTTGAAAACACGTTTGATCTAGCTTTTGATTCAAAGGTTGTTGGTCTGTTTGCGGTAAGTGCAGGTGTTTATAACTTTTCTCACCGTTACGAATCAATTGTTTTTGATGAGAATTCAAATAAAATTCCCAACCAATTAAAAGACGATATTGTTACTTTGGGTGGATCTTATATGCTAAATAAAGAACATGTTGTTGCCGATGCGTATTTTAAACAGTCTGTAGTAGGTAGATCGTTAACCGATTTAAAAATCAATGCAGCTTTTAATCTTAATGAATCTTATGGAATTGAAGCTACCTATCGATTGGAAAGCAAGATACCAGATTATACCTCTCGTTTTTTTCAAAGTGGTTATATTGGGTTGAATTGGTTGAATGATTTCTCCAACGAAAAATACAGTACACTGAACGCTGTAATTAGTTCTCCGTTTATTGATTTGGAAGGAACTTATCAATTGATTACCGATAAAGTATATTTCAGTAACGATGCAACAGCAGTTAATGCTAACGGTAGATCTGCCCAGTTACTGGTAATACCTAAACAATACGGCAAGGTTATTAATTATTTTATGATTAAAGCTCAAAAGGAGTTTACCTTTAATAAGTGGGGACTTGATAATACGGTAATGTTTCAGCAGGTTATTCAAGACGAAAATATTTTAAATGTACCGCAAATAGTTACCCGTAATACCGTCTATTTTCAAGACTATGCCTTTAATAAAGCTTTGTTCTTTCAAACAGGGATAACGTTTAACTATTTTACAAAATATTATGCAAACGAATACCATCCGGTTTTAGGTGATTTTGTGGTGCAGGATCAGATTAAGGTTGGAAATTTCCCTATGTTCGATTTTTTCTTGAACATAAAAATAAAAACGGCACAGATTTATATCAACGTAGATCATTTTAATTCCAATTTCACGGGTTATAACTATTACAACACTCCAACATACCCTTACCGGGATTTAACTTTTAGATTGGGTATGAAATGGAATTTTTTTAATTAAAGTTGTAGCAATACAACTTTTTTCTTTTATAAAAGCATATTGTATCTTTGTACAAATTAATAATGATGAACTACGCAAAAAATATATTAGAAACCATTGGAAACACACCTTTGGTCCAGTTAAATAAAATTGTAAAAGATCTTCCTTGTAAAGTTCTTGCAAAGGTTGAATATTTTAACCCGGGACATTCATGTAAAGACAGAATGGCTTTGCAAATGGTGGAAGATGCCGAAGCGGACGGACGTTTAAAACCAGGCGGAACAATCATTGAAGGAACATCAGGAAACACCGGAATGGGGTTGGCATTGGCTGCTATTGTAAAAGGATATAAATTGATTTGTGTTATTACCGATAAGCAGTCTAAAGAAAAGATGGATATTTTGCGCGCAGTGGGTGCAAAGGTTGTGGTTTGTCCTACTGACGTGGAACCAACCGATCCACGTTCATATTATTCGGTTTCTAAACGTTTGGCAGAAGAAACTCCGAATTCTTGGTATGTTAACCAGTACGACAATCCATCAAATACAAAAGCAAATTACGATCAAACAGGTCCTGAAATCTGGAATCAGACCAATGGAGAAATCACGCATTTTATCGTGGGTGTTGGTACAGGCGGAACTATTTCCGGAGTAGGAAAATATCTAAAAGAACAAAACCCGGGTGTGAAAATTTGGGGAGTTGATACTTATGGATCTGTCTTTAAAAAATATCATGAAACAGGTGTTTTCGATGAAAACGAAGTGTATTCTTATGTAACAGAAGGAATCGGTGAGGATATCCTTCCAAAGAATGTCGATTTTTCTGTAATCGATCATTTTACAAAAGTTACCGATAAAGATGCAGCCGTTTTCTGTCGAAAATTAGCTTTAGAAGAAGGGATTTTTGTGGGAATGTCATCAGGTTCTGCTATTAAAGGATTGTTGCAGATGAAAGACCAGTTAAAACCAACGGATGTGGTGGTAGTATTGTTTCACGATTCTGGTTCGCGTTACATAGGAAAAATTTTTAATGATGATTGGATGCGTGAACGCGGTTATTTAGAAGAAGAGATTGTTACAGCGCATGATTTAATTAAAAATCATATCGATAAACCTTTGGTGGTTGTTCGTACTGAAGAACTGGCAAGCCATGCAATTGACAGAATCCGTAAATATAAAATATCGCAAATTCCGGTAATTGATACCAATGGTTTTGTTGGATCTTTGGAAGATGTGGATCTTTTTAACGCATTTGTGAACAACAGCAATGTTGCAGATACATCGATAAAAGATTTAATGCGCAAACCTTACCCAATTGTTTCATTGCAAACCACGGTAGAAGAAGTTGCAAAGCTTATCACAAAAGACAACAACGCAGTTTTGGTAGATTTGGCAAATGGCAAGTATCATATCATTACGAAATACGATATCATTAATAATATCAAATAATCAAAAGGAGTAACGTTAGGTTACTCCTTTTTTTCTACTTTCTTTCTCATTCCGAACTTGTTTTGGAATCTTTTTTGTGCTGTAATAGTCTAACAATAATTATCGTAAAGAATATCCGAAATATTTAATTTTAATAGTAAGTGTCATGCTGAACCTGTTTTAGCATCTCATACAAATAATTACTAAATACGATTCCGTATCGGGCAGGGAATAACAAATTTACAAGTAAAAAAAATGAATCAACTGATAATTAGGACTTTTGAAATTTTTAATTTAAATTTATAAAAGCTTTTTTTATTATGAGAGAAGATTTTTTACATTATGTGTGGAGATTTAAAAAGCTTAATAATACTTCACTTAAAACAGTTCAGAACAATGAAATTGTTATAAAAGATTTTGGTCTTTTTCTAGGTATAGAGGGACCTGACTTTTTTAATGCCCAAATTTATATCGATGGGCAATTGTGGGCAGGAAACGTGGAAATGCACGTGAATGCTTCCGATTGGTATGCACATCATCATGAAATTGATCCGGCTTATCAAAATGTAATATTGCATGTAGTTTGGAACAACGACCTTTCGGTTTTACGATCTAACGGAACCGAAATACCAACCGTTATTTTAAAAGATTATATTTCAGAAAATGTTTTTAATGCTTATCAACGCTTTAAACAACAACCACAGTATATTTTTTGCGAAGACCATATCAATCAGTTTAACAGTTTCGATTGGCTTTTATGGAAAGAAAAATTAATGGTAGAACGTATGGAACAGTTCACCAACCGTATTGTTAAAGAGTTAAAACAAACCAATAACAATTGGGAAGAAACGTTTTACCGTATGTTGTTGCGTAATTTTGGTTTAAACATTAATGGCGATGCTTTTTATGAAATAGCGAAAAACCTGCCGTTAAAAATTATTCGGAAAGAGCAGGCACACCCTGTTCATTTAGAAGCTTTGTTTTTGGGAACTGCAAATTTGCTAACTTCAGAAAGCGAAGATTATTACTTAAATACGCTGCAAAAAACATATGCGTATTTAAAGCAAAAATATCAATTAAAACAAAACAATCTTACGCCCTCGTATTACAAGTTACGACCAGATAATTTTCCGGTAATCCGCTTGGTTCAGTTTTCTGCGTTTATCTATCAGCAACCATTTTTGTTCGATTTAATTCGAAATCCCGAAACCATATGTGTCAATAACAAATTACTGGGCATGCATGTTTCAGATTACTGGCAAACACATTACGTTTTTGGTAAAGAGCATGCAACACGAAAAAAAATGGTTTCACAGGCATTTTACAATTTATTGCTTATAAATACTATTTTGCCTTTTCAATACGTGTACCATCAACAATTAGGTAAAGACATAATAGAAGAAGTGCTGCAACATTACCAATCAATCGATTTAGAAAAAAACAGCACTACGGATATGTTTAAAAAAATGCATGTCCCGCTTACATCATCCCTAGATAGCCAATCTGTTTTATTTCTAAAGAAAAATTATTGCGATTTAAAAAGATGCTTAAACTGCGAAATTGGCATTAAATTAATGAACTGATGAAAACACAACTACCTCATTTTAGCAACAAACAACGCGGGGCTCTTATTGCTTTAATTGTGTTGATTGTTTTGTTGCAGGTTATTTTATATTTCTTTATGAACAAAAGTTCTGCAAACGAAGCTGCCGGTTATAAAGTTGATGCACCAACGCAGCTTAAAATTGATAGTTTAAAACAACTTGCCGAAAAAAAATACGAAATACAGCCTTTTAATCCAAATTCTATAACAGATTACAAAGGATTTCAATTAGGAATGACCACTGCAGAAATTGATCGATTATTAGCTTTTAGGAAAACGGGAAAGTATGTGAATTCGGCTACCGAATTTCAAAAAATAACAGGCGTTTCAAACGAATTGCTTCATAAGATTGCTCCTTACTTTAAATTTCCGGAATGGACGCAAAATAAAAAAACAGAAGATTTTAATGGTACTAAAGCTGTAGCATTAAAGAATTTTGATCTTAATAAAGTAACGGTAGAAGAGCTGATCTCCATAAACGGAATTGGCGATTATTATGCGAATGCGGTAATTAACGAACGTGAACGTTTAAACGGCTTTGTGTCTATTCATCAGATCGATTTTATTAAAGGATTGCGTCCGGAAACCGTGAAAATATTAAAGCAGAATACTACGGTTAAACACATGGCTAACATTAAAAAAGTAAATGTAAATACAGCCGGTAAAGAAGATTTGGCAAAAATACCCTATATAACTTCTTATTTGGCAAGGGAAATTGTGGTATTGAGAAGTAAACACGAAAATCCGCTAAAAATTGAAGATTTAGAAAAAATTAATAATTTTCCACTTGACA
>JBEBXJ010000016.1:0-31468 GCA_040391685.1 Paenimyroides baculatum | reverse complement strand
CTGCTGTCTTCGTTATGTGTACCGGCAAACAAGGCAATTTTATTATCAAGATTTTCTACCATGTAGGTAACCGTTTTGTTAAAGGTAGCATCGGTTTGAGCCTTGGTAGCGCAAATGGGCGAAGGGTAACCTTTTTCTTCGGCACGTGCACGTTCTTTTTCCATATACGCCCCACGAACCACTTTAAAACCAACATGGAAACCTTCACGTAAACCAATAGCATGTGTATTCTTAACAAAATCAAAACGATCCCAGCGATACGTTTGCGCCGTATTAAAAACAATACATTTTTCTTTGTTATACTTGCGCATCATGTCCAAAACTAAATCATCGGCAGCATCCTGCATCCAGCTTTCTTCGGCATCAACCAACAATAAAACATCTTTTTCGTAAGCTGTTCTGCAAATAATTTCAAAACGTTCTACAATTCGGTTCCATTCCTGTTGTTCGGTATCGGTAAAAGGTAAATTTTCTCCTTTCTGTTCAAACAAATAAAATCTGCCGACACCTGTAGGTTTAAAAACGGCAAACGGAATAGCTGCACGTTCTTTTGCAAATTCAATAGTTCTTAAAGTCATTTGCAAAGCGTGGTCAAACTGTTCCTGGGTTTCTTTTCCTTCAACAGAATAATCTAAAACCGATGAAACACCTTTAGTATACATTTTATCAACTACCTTTAAACAGTCTTGTTCGGTAACGCCACCGCAAAAATGATCAAAAACAGTAGATTTTATCAATCCTTTAACGGGTAAATTGGTTGCTATGGCAAAATTGGTTAACGACGTACCTATTTTAACTAAAGAATTACTGCTTATCAGCTTAAATAAGTAATAGGCTTTGTTTAGCTCTGTGTTGTTTTTTAACGCAAAAGCAACTTCGGTATTATCAAATATCTTTTCCATTCGGTTTAAAGTTGTGTTGCAAAGATACAATAGTTATAAAAATTGCTTTATTTTTACATCAAATTTTTTTAGGTATGCAGATACAGGCGGCAAATTACATTGTTGGTTTTGGAATTGATTATTATTCAACGCTTTCACAGCTGATTAATGATAAAAAATACAGCAAAATTGTACTTTTGGTCGATGAAAATACGGCAAAATACTGTTTAAATTATGTATTACAGTGGCTGGCAATTGATGTTGCTTTTGAAATTATTGAAATTGAAGAGGGTGAAGCAAATAAAACCGTTGAGACATGTACTGCTGTTTGGGAAAGTTTGGTAGAGCTGAATATCGACAGAAAAGCGTTGCTAATTAATGTAGGTGGGGGTATGGTTTGTGATTTAGGCGGATTTGTTGCAGCAACCTATAAACGGGGAATCGATTTTGTGAACATACCAACAAGTTTATTGGCAATGGTTGATGCTTCAGTTGGAACAAAAACCGGCGTTAATTTAGGCGGATTAAAAAATATGGTAGGTAGTTTTGCACAGCCGCAAATGGTTTTGATCGATACCACGTTTTTGGAAACATTACCGGGAAATCAAATGCGTTCTGGTTTGGCAGAAATGTTTAAACACGGATTAATTGCCGATGCATCGTACTGGAATCAGCTTAAAAATTTAAGTGAATTAACAACCGAAGATTTATTGTTGTTGATTTATCATTCGGTTTCTATAAAAAACGAAATTGTTTTACAGGATCCTTTCGAAGAAAATGTTCGAAAATTATTAAATTTCGGACATACATTAGGACATGTAATCGAAACATACAGTCATTCAAGTAAAGGCATTCAACCTTTGTTACACGGCGAAGCAATTGCAATAGGCATGGTACTAGAAGCTTTTATTTCGTATAAAAAGAACTTGTTAACAAAAAATTTATATCTGGAAATAAAAGAAACTTTAAATTTGATGTTTGAAAGTATTGTTTTTACCGAAAATGATATTGAAATTTGCAGCCATTTATTAATACACGATAAAAAAAATGTAAACGGTATTGTACAGTTTACATTATTAAGCAGTATAGGCAGTGGTGTTGTTAATGAAGTTGTTGAAAGTGAATTGATTAAAGAAGCTTTTAACGATTATATATCTAATTAATGTACTATTAACGTTATTAAATTTTGTAAGTGAACAAAAGTTGTAACCGTTTTATAAAAAATGTTTTTAATCCTTTAACCCAAAAAGTTATGTGGGTTGTAAAACAGCTGGGTTTAGCTAATTATTTGTACAAGCCCGTTAAAGCCAGAGCTTTAAGTAAAATCTGCAATCAAAAATTATCGATTGCTTTTTCTAATATTAGGGTTTGAAAATTGTATTTATATCAGATACACTTAACTAAATTTTTAATTTTTTAAAGCAGATTTTTTATGAATACAAAATATTTCGACCTAATAAACCAGACATTTTACTTCCCACAAGAAGAATTTTCATTAAATAAAGACAATTTAATGTTCCATAATATCGATTTAATGAAATTGGTAGAACAGTACGGAACACCTTTAAAATTCACTTACCTTCCCCAAATTTCAAACAATATAAACAAGGCTAAGGGCTGGTTTAGAAAAGCAATGGAAAAGCATAAGTACGAGGGTAACTATTACTATTGCTACTGTACCAAAAGTTCGCATTTTGAATATGTAATGAACGAAGCTTTTAAGAACGACATTCACGTAGAAACATCATCTGCTTTTGATATTAATATTGTGGAAAATTTGCTGGCTAACGGTAAAATAAACAAAAAAACAATCATTATTTGTAATGGTTTTAAACGCGACCAATATGTAGAGAACATTGCAAGATTGATAAACAACGGACATAAAAACACTATTCCGATTATTGATAATTACGAAGAACTGGATCTGCTTCAGGAACGCATTAAAGGAAAATTCCAGATTGGTATTCGTATTGCATCAGAAGAAGAACCAAAATTCGAATTTTATACCTCTCGTTTAGGTATCGGTTACAAAAACATACTGCCTTTTTACAGAAAAACAGTAGCTGAAAACACGAATGTTGAGCTTAAAATGTTGCATTTCTTTATTAATACCGGTATACGTGATACTGCGTATTATTGGAACGAACTGGGTAAATGTTTAAAAGTTTACACAAGTCTTAAAAAAGAATGCCCAACATTAACAGGCTTAAATATCGGCGGAGGTTTTCCAATTAAAAACTCATTGAATTTTGATTACGATTATGCGTATATGGTTGATGAAATCATCAATCAGATAAAAATGGCGTGTGAGGAAGCTGATGTAGATATGCCGAATATTTTTACGGAATTTGGTTCGTTTACAGTAGGTGAATCGGGTGGAGCTATTTATAAAGTTTTATATCAAAAACAACAAAACGACCGTGAAAAATGGAACATGATCGATTCGTCTTTCATTACCACTTTACCGGATACGTGGGCAATTAACAAAAGATTCATTATGTTGGCTGTAAACCGTTGGAACGATTCTTATGAGCGTGTTCTGTTAGGTGGTTTAACTTGTGATTCAGACGATTATTACAACTCCGAGCAAAACTGGAATGCCATTTATCTGCCTAAATTCAACAAAGACAAACCATTGTACATAGGTTTTTTCAATACAGGGGCATATCAGGAAACAATTGGTGGTCAAGGTGGTATTCACCACTGTTTAATTCCGCAGCCAAAGCATATCTTGATAGATCGCGACGAAAATGGAATTATGGCAACTGAAGTGTTTTCAGAACAGCAAACCGCAGACGATGTATTAAAAATATTAGGCTACACAAATAACAAACAAACAAATAATAACGAAAAATAATAGAATTATGAAAGGACCAATTTCGCAATTTATCGAACATAATTACCGTCATTTTAACGCAGCAGCTTTGGTTGATGCCGCTAAAGGATACGAACAACATTTATTAGAAGGCGGTAAAATGCTAATTTCATTAGGTGGCGCAATGTCTACTGCAGAATTAGGTGTATCGTTGGCAGAAATGATCCGTCAGGATAAAGTACACATTATATCTTGTACAGGAGCTAATTTAGAAGAAGACGTAATGAACTTGGTAGCACATTCGCATTACAAAAGAATTCCAAACTGGCGCGATTTAACTCCGGAACAAGAACGTGAGTTGTTAGATTCACACTTTAACCGTGTTACCGATACTTGTATACCTGAAGAAGAAGCTTTTCGCCGTTTACAACAACATTTAGAAGATGTTTGGCAGGCAGCAGAAGCCAAAGGAGAACGTTATTTACCACATGAATTTTTATATCAGGTAGTAAATTCAGGTGTGTTGGAACAATATTATGAGATTGATCCTAAAGATTCATGGATTGTAGAAGCAGCAAAGAAAAACCTGCCGATAGTTTGTCCGGGTTGGGAAGATTCTACAACAGGAAACATCTTTGCAGCAAACGTAATTAAAGGAAATTTAAAAGCATCAACAGTAAAATCGGGTATCGAGTACATGATTTACTTAACAGAATGGTATCGTGCCAATTCAGGCGGAAAGGGAGTAGGTTTCTTCCAGATTGCCGGTGGAATTTCAGGCGATTTCCCAATTTGCGTTGTACCAATGATGTATCAGGATCTGGAATGGGAAGATGTACCGTTTTGGTCTTATTTCTGTCAGATATCAGATTCAACCACTTCATACGGATCTTATTCGGGTGCTGTTCCAAACGAAAAAATTACATGGGGTAAATTAGATACCGATACACCAAAATTCATGATAGAATCTGATGCAACTATTGTTGCACCGTTGGTATTTGCCTATATCTTAGGTCAATAAAAAAAACTGAAAAAAAGTTTGAAATTATTTGCATAATACAGCACAGCTATTGTATTTTTGAAACACAATAACTACTACAATAATGAAGAGAATAATTGTTGATTACGCAAAATTAACAAACGAAATTTTAAGCTTATTAGTTGAAAAATTTCCCGACGGATATGATGATGCCGACGTTATCCAATTTACCAATGCCAAAGGTGAACTTATAGAAGCTGTTGAAGTAAAAACCGATGATACTATTTATTTAGTAAAAGTTAGTACAAAGCTGCAAGACAGGATAGAAAATTTTGAAGAAGAAGATCTTTCGTCTGTTGATTCTATAAATGTAAAAGATTTAGACATTGAGGAAGAAGATGACGATCAAAAATCTAAAAAAGCATCAAAAAAGAAATCTGAAAAGAAAAAAAATGATGACGAGGATGATTTAGATGAAGAAGAAGAAGATGATGATGATGAGGATTTCGATGATGATGATGAAGATTTTGACGACGAGGAAGAAGATGACGACGATGAAAAGTAATAAAAAAAAAATCTAACTTTTAAAAGTTAGATTTTTTTTGTGGTATAAAATCAAAATCCACTTTTACATAATAGTGTACAGTTTAAAAAATCCGTCAAATAATAGCTAAAATAATTATAAAATAGTAATTTTACAGCCAAACAATACTTCGCTATGAGTTCAAAAATACTATTAACTTCAAAAGAAGTTGATATCATCTTACATCGTTTAGCGTGCCAACTGATAGAAAAACACAACGATTTTTCCAATACGGTATTAATAGGTATTCAGCCTCGTGGTAAATTTTTGGCAGAACGTATTTCAAACATTCTAAAAAACGAATACGGAATCTCTACCATTGATCTGGGGTTTCTTGATATAACTTTTTTTAGAGACGATTTTCGTAGAAACGATAAACCCTTAGAGGCCAACAAAACACAGATTGACTTTTTGGTTGAAGATAAAAATGTAATTTTTATTGATGATGTTTTATATACCGGCAGAAGCATACGCGCTGCGTTAACGGCAATTCAGTCATTTGGTCGTCCAAACGAAATTGAATTATTGGTTTTAATCGATCGAAGATTCAGTCGACATTTACCTATACAGCCCGATTACCGTGGTCGTCAGGTTGATGCATTCAACAACGAAAAGGTAAAAGTACAATGGAAAGATGCCGATGCACCTGCCGATGAGGTTTATTTAATATCAAATCCGTTATAATTTTAAAACAATACAACAGCAAATTCAAAATGAAAGAATTAAGCGTTAACCATTTATTAGGCATTAAATACATCAATAAAAACGATATTGATTTAATCTTTGAAACAGCAAATCAATTCAAAGAAGTAATTAATCGCCCAATTAAAAAGGTTCCTTCATTACGAGACATAACAATTGCCAATATTTTTTTCGAGAACAGTACCCGAACCAAACTGTCTTTTGAACTGGCACAAAAGCGTTTGTCTGCAGACGTGATTAGTTTTTCGGCAGCGCAGTCATCGGTAAAAAAAGGCGAAACGTTGATAGACACTGTAAACAACATACTTTCTATGAAGGTAGATATGGTTGTAATGCGACACAGTAACCCGGGAGCAGCACATTTTTTGTCACGTAATGTAAAGGCAAGTATCGTAAATGCAGGTGATGGCGCACACGAACATCCAACACAGGCTTTGTTAGATAGTTTTTCTATTCGTGAACGTTTGGGCGAAGTTGCAGGTAAAAAAGTGGTAATTGTTGGCGATGTTTTGCATTCGCGTGTAGCATTATCGAACATTTTTGCTTTACAAATGCAAGGAGCCGAAGTAATGGTTTGCGGACCAAAAACATTGATTCCAAGATACATTACAGATTTAGGCGTTAAATATGAACCTAATTTGCGCAAAGCGTTAGAATGGTGCGATGTGGCGAATATGCTGCGTGTACAAAACGAACGTTTAGACGTAAATTATTTTCCATCAACCAGAGAATATGCGCAGCAGTACGGGGTAGATAAAGCGTTGTTAGATTCTTTAAATAAAGAAATTGTAATAATGCACCCAGGACCAATTAATCGTGGAGTTGAAATCACTTCAGATGTTGCCGATTCTCAACAGTCGGTAATTTTAGATCAGGTAGAAAACGGAGTAGCAATACGTATGGCAGTTATTTATTTACTTGCTTCTAAAATAAAATAATTGTATTTTTAAAATAAAATATGAAAGTAAAAGAAAAAAATGGGGTTGTTGTATTTAAGAAAAGCAGCGAAGAATTTACTGATTTTGTAGAAAAAATAATCGATCAGCCTAATGTTTTTAAACATAAAAATATTATAATTGATTTAGAAGAAACCGCTTTACGTCCGTCAGAAATTATTCCTTTTGAACAATTGGCGGTTATTCAGAAAAATCAGAAAAAATCGTTTGTAATTGTTGCAGATATCGATTTTGACGAAGTATCGGAAGAAATTATTGTGGTACCAACACTTCAGGAAGGTTTCGATATTATTGAAATGGAAGAAATAGAAAGAGATTTAGGATTCTGAAAGTCGAATCAATAAAAACCTATAAAAACATTAAAATTTGTAGTTATTAAATGTTAAAATTTATTTTAATTGAAATATTTAACATTTGAAAATTCTAAAAATAGCGAATAATTACACTTTTTTACTGTTTGGGGGAATTTTGGGGGAATTTTTTAATATTTCCCCCACCTTTAAAAATAAATATTTAACGTTTAAAAACTTTTTAAAATAAACCGATATAAGTAGTAATTTAAACTTATATCAATATGAATTTTAATGATTTTAAACACAAATTTGTCTTACAGAAAAAGACTAAACAAGACCAACAAAAAACTTCTTTGGTTCTTGAATACACCAATCCTTTCAACGGAAAACGCAAACAACAGAAAGCAATATCATTTATTAAATTAAGTGATGATGAACTTATTGATGGTGTAGTTACTTCATCAGATTTTAATAATGTGCAACTTTTTAGCGATGTCAAGCAAAACATTATTACTTATATTTCTTCATTAAAATCAAATTTAGATTTTACTGCAAATGGTTTAAACGAAGCAATAGAAAATGCTGATGTTGTTAAGAAAAAGCAGAAAAATCAATCTGTTTATATTTTAGATATAGCAAAAAAGCAGTTTGATGATAAGATTTCAGAAAATCCAAACTGGGCGAAAAGTACACATAAAAATTATCGTTATGCAATTTCTGCTTTTAATGAATATCAACTAACAAAAAATATAAAATACAGTATAGATGATATTAATTACACATTTATAAACGATTATGAACGCTATTTACAAAAGGAAAAAGAATATTGCAGTCTTGTTTGCACGCAACGTGTGTTCTATTTACGTTCGTTGATAAAACCATATTTGATGAAAAAAGCAGATACTTTTAAATTATTATGTTTAGATGTAAAAACTGTAATTCGCCCCGATGCAAAAATTTTAAAAGCATATTTGAATCGTCAAGAAATACAAGATATTTTTGAAACGAATTTTTCATTTTATAAGCCACAAAATAAAGAAGAAAAGGAACTATTAAGAATTTTAAAACTTAATGATGTTAGGGATTGGTTGATGATAGGGGCGAACATAGGGCAAAGAATAGAAACATTACAAATTCTAAAAGATGAACAAATTCAAGAAGATAGATTGATTAATGTTTATCAACCAAAACGAAAAAAAACAATTCCATATATTCCATTTAATAATATTTTGAAGTATTATTTTTCAGAAAATAAAAAATTTCCAAAGTTCCCAACCCAAGAAATGGATTTTAATAATGCGTTAAGACTGATTTGTAAAATAATGGGTTATGATGAAATTATGACTGGTAAAAAAACAGTTTGGTTAGAAAATGGCGACCATAGAAAAGTTGTTGGTCAATACCCTAGATATGAATTAATATCTTCACATACTTTAAGACGTTCCTATTGTACTAATGCTAATTTAAACAATGATAACGTTGCTGGCGCAATGGCAATTGTTGGACACTCTAAATTACAAACATTTCAAGTTTATAACCAAATGAGCGAAAAAGATAAGATTGATTTGTACGTTAAAGAAATGGCTAAAAAAGATGATTATGTTCCACCGACACACCCAACAAGACAAAAACTAGACCCAAAAATAATAGCAATGAAAGCATCCTAACAAGATGCTTTTTTTCATTTTCAATTATTAATATATACTATATTAAAATGATATAAAAAATGAAATACACACTTACAACCAAAGCTTTAGTTTATGAATTAGTTGAAGATTTAAGGGGCAAAACAGAAATAAGATTAAACTATTGGAATTTTATAACCGACACGTTAACCGTTGAATTTGATGGTGAAATTTTTGAAATAATTGATGAAGAAACATCAGCAACAAAGTACATTACACTTAACGTTCACGATGTTTTTTATTATTTCAAGAAACTTAAATTATCGGGTTACATGTACCCTCAACATTTATTAAATATAATGCTTGAACCCTATAAAGAATATGTTCAACATTTCGATTTGATGAAGCACATTCAAATAAAAAAGAATCTTAAATACATCAGTGATTTGCAATAAAAAAGAATGTGCCAGCGAAATAAACCACTGGCACATTACTTAACCAAAAAAAACACTTATGAGTTGTAAATATAGTAAAAAAAGTATCTGATTTACATGAATTAGATACTTTTTTTTGTTTAATATATAAAGGGGGTTACTAATGACTTTAGAAAAAATAATCACATCATTTTTGATGGGATTCGTAACATTTTTGTTGCCATATCAAGTTGCAATATTAAGTCTGTTCGCACTAGTTATAATAAATGGAATCGCAAAATACATTGCAGTATGTAATGATGAAGATGTTCGTTTTTGGCAAATTCACAAAATCTTGAAACGGTCTGAAAGTATCAGTTATATTTTATTTTCAATTTGTGGCTACAGTATAGCAGTAACTTCAATAGCACTACTTGAAATGGTGTTTTTCGGAAATGTTGGTGTTGTACTCGGCAATAACACAATTACGCTAACTTACTTAATGATAACATTGTGTGTAACCCATGTTTTTGGGTCAATTATGAAATCGGTTGAAGATATTGTATCTCATCCACTTTTTGAAAAGTTACGTGAACGAATGCCGAAATGGTTGCAAGAATTATTCAAACCAGCCACAAAAAAAAGATAGTCAAATTGACTATCTTTTTTTATGATATTTCATCTTGCAAAAATGTGAATGGTAAAGTAACCCAGCTTGCTGATGCTGATAATTTTATTTTAAGATAAATTTTATTTGCAATCGTATCTATAATATAGTCACCAATCTTAAGATTTGGGTATTTATCATTAAGTAAAAATCCAGTTGTTCCAGTAGATAAATCGTTGTCAACGATGATATTTGGCAATTTAGTGTTTGTCTGTGAAATTGTGTAATACTGATTAAACTTGTTTTCAACTGTTGCTAAACGGGGTAGAATATTATTATTAATTGTACCATTTATAAAACTTGTTTCACTCGTTAATTCACCTCTTATGCCACTTATATAACCATCAATTGAACTATTTGTGTACATCGCAGAAACTCTATTATTCAAAGAAGTATGATTGGTTTGCAATTGTTCAATTTGTAGTGGAATTGGTCCAAGTCTTGTTGATAACGAAGAATAATTATCATTAACAGTTGTTTGTAAACTGCTTATTCTTGATTCTAAATTTGTATTAACAAATTCTATTCTACCAGCATTTGCAGTTGCTTTTGATTCAACTGTACCCAAACGTGGCATTATTTCATTATGATTGCTGAATATTCTATCATTTAATGATGTATAGATTGATGAAATAGATGTGTTTAAAGTGTTATAATTGCCATTTATAATTGCTGTGTTAGAAGTTTTAAATGTTTCAAATGCAGTTTTATCCACTTTTAGTGCAATACTTTCTGCCAATTCACCAGCATCAACACCATCATTTTCAATCCAATCAGCTATTTCTTTTAATGTATCAAAAGTTTCGGGCGCACCATCTAAAATTGTGCTAATCGCTGTGTTTACAGTACTTGCAACATTATCATCTACATATTTTTTATCAACCAATGAATGTTCGGTAAATGATGCAGAATAATCGCCATTATAAGTTGTCACATTTGACAATTCCACTTTTCCGTTATTTAATATAACGAAAGCATTTGAACGATTGACAACGCTTGAACCATTAGCAATTGTAAATAAATTATTAGTAGGATTTAAAACATTTACTTGATTATCTGCAATTTTATTGAAACGACCAAGAATGATTTCACCACGATGTTGTGGAAATAAGCCAACACCAACAAGAATAACATTGTCAACACTTGCACCAAGTTCATTTCCTATCACAACAGAATCTGTTAGTGCGTAATTCATGCAACCGATTGCAACCGAATTTCGATATGCTTCTGTTCCACCACCAATTGCAGTAGATAATTGATTATTAGCTTTTGCGCCAAAACCGAATGCGCTTGACCACTGGTGTGTTGTATTTGCACCTTGACCAATACGTGTTTGTTGGTTCGGAAAAATCCCAACACTTTCAAATTTTATATCAGCATATTTTTTACTTACTAATGAATTATCTGTGAAATTTGCCGAAAAATCTGATGAATATGAAGCGATTCCCCATTGTGTACTTGTTCCATTATTATTTAAAATATAAGCATTTGAACGTGCTGATGTTCCATTTCCGATAATAAATAAAGGACTTCCAACGGTGTAATCTGTTTCAATTGTTGCTGGAGCTTCGTTATATCTTCCAATTACAATTGAACCATAATTATTTGCGATTAAATTAGTTCCTATTGCCACAGATTCACGTGCGTTTGTTGTAGTTATATTTCCGAATGCCGATGATGAATAACCATTTGCGTTGCAATTGAATCCAATTGCAGATGAACCAAATCCACCTCCAGCAGTTTTTGAACGATAACCGATTGCGATTGAATATGAACCACCCGATTGTGTATTATATCCGATTGATGATGAAAACATTCCGATTGTTGAAGTGTTGCCACCAATAGCAATACTGTTTTCTCCCATAGCACCGATTTTTGCCCCACTAGCACCAACAACATAATTATATGATAAATCAATTGAATTAAGTCCAAGAACGTTAAATTTTGATTCATCACGGTTGTTGAAATAAACACCACCGTTAGTAGATTTTTTTAAAACCAAAGTGCCATCAATTTCAGTTTCTAAATCAATCAATTTTTGTTCGGTTTCTGCTTCAAATTCATTGAAATCATTAGATAATTCAGTTATAGTAACATTGATGTTTGTAATTTCTGTATTGATAACATCATTTACATCTTCAACAACATCATCAATTCTATTATTGATAGTTGTAACCTCACTATCAACCTTTGTATCAAGTGATTCAATATCATTTTCAATTTCATTGAAATCATTAGATAATTCAGTAATTGTTGTATTAATATTTGCAATTTCATTGTTAATCACATCATTTACATCTTCAACGACTTCATTAATTCTATTGTTAATGGTTGTAACCTCATCATCAACCTTTGTATCAAGTGATTCAATATCATTTTCAATTTCATCGAATGCCTTATTGACCTTATCAAAAGCATCATATATTGTATCACCAGTTGGTGTATTTTGACCAGTGCCAAAATCTATTTTTTCATATTTATTATTAGCCATTTAAGTTAATATTCATTTTTAATTTGGTTACAAAAACCAATTCATTTTATAGTTTCCCGAATTTGAATCACCACAATTCTTTGGCTTTAATTCGGGAATGTTATATTTGCTTTTTTCTTGATTAAAACGAAGTTCAACCGATGCACCAAGCTGTAAATATTTAGATGCAATTTTCTCGATGTCCATGTTGTCCAAAGTTTCATGGTTTTCGGGTGATGCCTTTAAAATTCCGTTATTTGAAATCTTGTAATTGTGTAGGCTAACAAGATAATAAGCCGAGTAATAAACAAGCATATCAACAACATAATCATCATAAATCTTTAAATAATCATCAGCTAGTTCATCATTTACAAAATCAGTTTCAATCTTATTATATAGTGATTCACCCAGTATTGATTTAATGTTTGAATCTTGAGCCATTTTTACAAATGGTTTAATCGCATCTAAATCCATATTGCCCGATATGCTTGTTAGTCGGGGCAAATCGTTCTGATTTAGTAGATAAATTATTTTCTTACTCATTTGTAGATGGTTCATTTTTTGGTTCGTTCAACATGTCAAAATCTTTGAATTTTAGTTGAATGTTTTGGTCGATTTTTTTGAAAATCTTTGATAAACCATTTATGATAGTGTTTCTCATCGGGTTTACCGACCTTAAATAAAGTGATTTAGTACTAGTTAGAATTTCATCTTTATTAGTTCCTAAATTAGAACTTGAACGCATTCCGTAAAATAACACTGGTGGCACTTGATGGCACATAATCAATTTCATTTGCGCTTCTTCTGAAAATAGATTAAAAGTGTCATTTATTTCGGGCAACGGTATATTTTCAACGGACATTTTTTGGTCTTCGTTCTCATTAAATGATACTATAATTCTACCCGAATTATTTGAGCCAGTTAACGAATCAATAACCTTATTTTTGTACTGTTCTTTAAGTTCATTTGAAGAAATTGAAACACCATCCATGTTAACGATGGTTGAACCTCTGAAAGATTGATTTGAAAAGTTTATTGCTGTTTTCGCCAATTCAGATTCTAATTTAGCATACTGCAAAGCTGGTTGATAATCACATCTTGGAAAAAAATTATCGCTATCTTGTCGTTTAACAACAAGGATTTCAGAATAAAATTTATCTTCACCATTTTGTTTAAAATTTCCATCGAATTTGGGAAACCATTTTAAAGGGTGTTTTGATTTATTCTTTAAATCAAATGAATAAAAAAATCCAGTTACATCGCCAAAATCATCAATTTGTAACAGTACTTTTTTAACGTTTAAATATTTAACTGTCTGTACTTGTTGGTCTAAATTCCAAAGTACTTGCACACTAAAACTGCCATATTTTTTAAAATCAAGACATATCAATTCAATATCTTCTTTATCAACGTGTTTATAAATGTCATAGCCATTTACATCATTTAAACCATCACCAATAATATAATTTGCAACACCATTTATAATTGCTGAATTGGTTGGTGATTCGTTGTAACACTCATCAATAAATTCATACACTGAATTATTTTTGCCATTTTCAACATATTCGTTGCCTATAACAGCATCGAATTTTGGCAATTCAATATTAAAATTGATAACTTCAACATCTGATGGTTTTGGTCGGTTTGGTTTAGTTAAGTTTTTTCTTTCATACTTGTAAGATTTACTCATTATTTAAATTAAATTTTTCAGTCTGTTGGTCTGTAACCAACATTTTCCCCCTATAAAGCAACTCACCACCATCATTTAATGATGTCAAAGTCAATTCAAATCGGTTATCATTTTTAAACGGAAATGTAGTATCAAAGCTTACTGAATAAGATTCTTTTTCTTTTTCAAGTGTTCCGAATGATTGAACTATCAAATCTTTCATTTCATCACGAATTTCAACCCTTACATTCATTTCTGCTTTTCGTGGAATAAGTTTAATGTTATCGGCAAATGATAAAGTGGTGGTGTTTGCGTATATTGTAGTGGAATTAGCAAAAACTTTGGTTGAATTTGCGTATATACTATATATATTATTATTGTTTAATATTTTCATGTTTTTAGGTCTTTTTTACAAATAAATAACCCCGACTTTCATCGGTCGAGGTTATAAATATTTATTTAAAAAGTTATTATTCTTGAATTAAACCACGATAAGCAGTCATTGCAGTAGAATCAAGGGTTAAGAAAGGAAAATCTTCAACGGTCGCAAAAGTAACTGTTGCGTTTTGACCCGATGCGATGTCGCCACCCGAATTGGTTACATAAGATGCTGTTGCACCATATTTTGCCCCAACTAATAAGATTTTTGATGTATCATTTAATTCGATGAACAAAAAGACTTCACCAAGTGATAAATTGTAAAGTTCAGTTGTTGTATTTGTGTATTCAATTACATATTGTGCAATCACAATATCAGCTGAAATATTCTGACCTTGATTTATTGCGTATCTAAAATTATTTTCTGTGCCATCATAACTTGCACCAAAAAATGGTGGATATACAAATTCAGAATTATCTTCAAACGCTTTATGAAAATCAATTAATTTTAATTCAGATTTGCCCGATGCCACATCAATATTCATTTCATATATAGAATATTTCTTATCACGAATTATAAGAGTATTCTGCATTGTAATTTCATTTAAAATGGGTGCTGGTAGATAGGCAGTAAAATTATTTATGTAAGTATTATTTGCATAAATTTTTCTAAAATCTAAATCATAAAATTTTGAATATAAATTTGATTCACAAACCTCATTATCAATCGGAAACACTTCGTTATTAAATGTTAATGCTAATGATGTACTTACATCATCAAACCCATCAGTGTTTTGAAATGGGATATAATAATTAAGGTTTAAAGTTGTACTTGTATCACGAATTTTTAATTGTTGTTGAACATTATTATCATTGTAAATTTGTGTTGCTGTTCTATCATTTTTAAAGAATATTGTAAGTGTTTCGGGATTTACTGGTTTAATCTCACTGTCAAATCCGTATGATGTTACTATGTTACTGTTGTTTATATTGAAGTATGATAGAATATTGAAACCAGTTTCAATTTCATATTCTTCACTAACATCAGAACTTTCACTTTCATATACTTCTGTTCCATACTCAAACCCCATTAAAGAACGAAATGATTCGTTACGCAAATAATCTTCTTCGTTGTGTGATATTTTAATCTTTTTATAACGCTGTTGGCTTTCAACATTTTTTTCTGCCAAATCAACATATTCTGTAATGTCAATTGGTTCGTTGTGGAATTTATTAAGCCATTCCATTTTATAAATTTGATTCTTATCTTCTAAAATCTTTAAGTTGAATGTTTTTAAAATAGATGATAAAAAATCTAAAGTTGGAACATCAAGCGCACTTTTAAAATCAAAAACCTTTATATTATTTGATGGGGTGTTTAATCTTGTATGATATTGACACCAATGAGAAACGTTCTGAATTGGTTGCGAATTATATGAGTTCATTTCCCAATCGAAAGAATCGAAATAAATTTGTTCATCAGCTGAAATATAAGCTTCAAAATATCTTATTCGCCCTTTGTTTGAAAATACAAATTTGAAATAATGTGAACCATCACCAATTGTAAAACCTTCAAAGTTTGATGTTGTAATAATATTTCGATTTATATCAACTTCATTTAATGTTATTGTAACCTTATCAGTGTATGGCGATGTGTCAATTACTTTTCTAATATTTCGAACACGAAATGTAAAATTGTTCGGTGTGATAATTGGGTTGTTAACCTCATCTAATCTAACACCATTTGTTGTTGCAGTCAAAACAGGAAATTTAGAAAAAGTATCGGTGTTCCCCATTAGAAAAGACCTTAACATTGGTTTGTTTATAATCAATTGTGTTTGGTTAACCTCATCATTTGATTTGTTTAGCCAAACAAATAATTTATTGAAATATGAATTTGAGTAAGGAATGTTAATTGAAATATTATATTTTTCTGTTATTCTTTGTAACAACGTTTTGATTTTTATGGCTGGTCGTAGTTCACCAATTGTAATTGCATTGCTAATTAAATCATTGGCATCACCACCCCCGACATTCCAAAATCGGTTAACAGAAATCAAAGGAATCATTATATCATCATCAATAACATTATTGATTTTATTATGAACGTTGGTTAAATTCCAGTTGATGTTTAAATCATCCAAATCTAAATCAGATAATTTATCATCACCAATCAATTCTTTTAGGGGTTTTATACCCGAATAAAATGATAAACTATAAGTAATTAAAGTGTCATTTTCATATTTTCCAGCCGTAACACCGATGCGCCCAACTCTATTTTTTTGACCATTTACAAATAATTGGCAATCATAATATTGTATTTTATTGTGAACCGTGTTTGTATCAAAATAGAAATCAAAAATTAATGTATTATTTGAACTTGCTGGAATGGCAAAATCTTGTGTAAATGGGGTGTATGCTTTTTCTAGTTCTTTAAGGTCGGTGGTTTTGTAAACCATTTCAACCGATTCATCATTAAATAAATCTAGTGTTTGCCATTTATTATTTTTATCTAGTACATATATTTCTAGCATTAAATGTTATTTCTTTTTATCAAATACAGAAACAAATTCTATTGAATAAGTCTGATTTATCTTGTCGTTTTTATGTGTTCTTTTTGTATAATTATTTGAAGGAATGTAAACTTGTTCAAACTTCTTTGTGTCCGAATTAATCATAAAAATCAAAGGTGAATGGTTTATTTCTTCAATTTTTAAATAAAGCGTTTCAGACATTGGAATACTAGACCAAGAAAATTTTGTTTCTGATTTCTGTGTTAATTCGGGTTTATAATTAATTAATTGGATGTAACCCGAATTGGGAATAATAGATGTGAAATGTGTCTTTGTGGTTTGAGTTGTCTGTGTTACTTTTCCATATAAGGGGAAAAATTCAAAGATTCCGAACCTATTGATGAAACAAATTTGATGCGTATAAGCACATTTATTTGATGTCATTTCTTCATTAACGTAACTATAATATTCAACTAATTGTGATGGATAAATTTTATCTTGTGTAAACATGTAATTGTAGTAAAAATTCAAATCATCTTGTTTAATTGGTAGATACTGTAACTTATATTGCTTATCTGTGTTCTGATAAATCGGATATTCGTAACCATCTGAATCAACTGTGGGTCTGTTGTTGGTTAATTCTGTGTATCTAAAACCATAACTGGCAAAGTATAATGGTGAATTAAATGTATTTATGATTGTATTTGAAGAATTATAATAGACTGTTTTATATGCGACCCACTGCATGTTTAAGTCATAATCTTCAAAAGATAAAAAATCATGTATTTGGGGTTGAATGTAAGGTTTAATATAATCGCTAATATCAAAGTAAAAACTGTGTTGATTTAATACTTCTTTTTCAATGGCAATCTTTGGTTCAATCGGTGTTGTAATTATGCGTGAACCATCCCAAACATACAGATAAGTGATGTATTTTACTGTGCCGTTATGGTTTGTAGCATTTATATAGAATGGTGAGTTGACCCCGATGTGATAATTGTAGCCCCCTAACCAGTTTGGCGATGTTGATAGATTCATTTATTAAATATATTTTTTTGTCCTTGATGGATAGTTTGTTGATGTTGGTGTTGTATAAAAAAGCTTTTCCATTTCATCATATTGATGTTTAATGATATTGTCAGTTTCATCATCAATTACATTTGTAATTGATTTTGTAATAAAGTCTTTGGCTCTTTGCTTATTTAAACCCCCATCGACAAATTTGGCATAATGCATAGCCTCCACCTTAATTGTATAGAAATCACCATTAATTTCATAACCTTTACTTTTGAAAGATTTATCAAGCGCACCAGTTAGTTTTGAAGGCAAAGCATTCTTTCGTAGTTCTTTTTCAAGTGCTTTACTGGCATCATGTAGAATGTTTCTAATGTCGTTTTTTCCTAACATTTATTTGATTTAATTTTTGATACGATAAATGAGATTATCGGCTTTATAGTAGATAATATGATGAGGTTGCCGAATGGCAAATGAGCGAACGAAGTGAGCGAATTGTTAGCAAAATTTATTATCGTTGAAAACCTCAACAGATATAAACACTTGAACACCATCGACCCCATTGTGTCCACCGTTATATAAGTAGTTGAATGTTGATGTGCTCACCAAATTCATGTATTGTTCTTTTCTAATTGTATTTAAGAAGTTCATTAAAATTTGGTTGCACTCATTGTGATTGTCTAATGTATTATTGTTATCATATTTATTAGCGTTCAAATCTTTAACAATATTCTGTTGTTGTATAACTATAATTTCATAATCAAAAGTTTGAACAATTTCATTGGGTGTTGAGGTTAAAAGTTCAATGTTCACCAAAGGATAAACATTTGCTTTATTGTAGTCAATATTGCTTGAATCTTCTGTGGTGATTGTGTTCACCAAAGGGTTGTCGTTAAAGATTTGTATTATTTTCTTTGTGGCATTGTATAATTCCATTAAGTGTTTTTAATTTTTTTGTTGGCTTTTGTTCATGTATTCTTGCTCATGCTTTTTGCGTAACAGTTGATATTGAGCGTATGAAAGAAATTCAATTGCATTAGTTTCAAAACACTGGCTATAAAGATGAGGTTGGTTTGAGCAATAAAGATTGACCAATTCCATGTAATTCCCATACGAGTTTAAAGCATTCCCAATTGGTGAACTGATGGGTGGTGATGAGGTTTGAAAGGATAATGGTGATGGGTTGTAAATCTCATCAAACATTAGTTTAAGATTTGCCAACTGTTCAAAAAAAAAGATAATGCGCCATCAACTATTGCCAATGGAACAAACTCAAATGCTTTTGGGTTCGGCTCTTTGTATGGTTCGATTGTATATCTTTTTTGACCAAGAATATTAAATGGATTCCATTGACTTTTCTTGATTGGTCGGTATAAGATTGACATAAGACCAACAATATCATCATTAGCAAATAAGTTATCTAAATCAATCAATTCACCAGCTTTTATTTTACTAAAATCGGGGATGATTCCATATTCGATTCCATCCAATTTAAAACGATTTACAAGTGGTGATTCTGTTTGAACTATGTCATGTAATTTAGATGTGATTAGTTCAAGTTGTTCGGGGTTGATGTCATCAAATGATGCCTTATCTATATTGTATAATTCTGATAAAAGGGTATAAAGTTCATCAACGGTCAAATTCTCACGAAGTGCATTTTTGAATTTGATGTATTTGATATACGGAATATCCCATTTATCGTTGTATTTATTGATTATCTGCTTAAAAGTCATTGTATTAATTACATTTACACTATATATATAAAACACCAAAATCCCTTTTTTTCTACTTTTTAAATCAATTACTTTTTCGACATTTACTCAAAAATTTGTGTACACATATACAAGGGGGCGCACCCGACAAAATAGCGTAAATCTATCATTATTATAAATATCATCAATTATTCTTATACGCTCGCTTCGCTCGCATTATTTCGTCTATTTAGATTCATTCCACATAATCCCAAATTATTTTCACTATTCACAAAATTACATTATTCTCAAATATATCATCATATTCACATTATTTATTGAATTATTCGCAATTTGAAATTAGTTGATTTTGGTTGATTTTCGCCCTTCATTTTAGTGGTCTTATTTCAATTATCTTTTGATGCTGATATATTGTATTCAGATTTGAATTAAAGTGTCTTAAATCGAATATATTGAAGCCATGTTGATTGGTGTTGAAGTAAGTTGAAATGATTTGAATATGATTGAACTAATTTGATGAGGTTGCTTTATTTTGCAAGGGTTGAACCATTGTGAACAAATGAAAACAAAAGTGTCTTAAATTGAAAGTATGGGGCATAATGGGGATGGGGTCGGTGGCACGGAACGAAGTGGAGTGCCACTAATGAATAATCAAATCGGATTGATTTGGAACTGCAAATCTCTTTTTCTTTGGCAACCCTTATGAATAAAAGAAAATAAATTGATGAGGTCAAAAATCCCCCAATATTTTCCCCCACCTTAAAATGGTGGCAACAATCAGAAAAAGTAATAAGAATAATGAAATATCTAATTGCGAAAAATTCAATGAAAATGATATATTTCTGATTCGATAGATTTTATCTATTGAAATACTGGCATGATATTTGATAGGGGTTTGGGTGATTTCGAGCCGATTTTATTTCTCTACACACTTTTTAAGATAGAAAACCTCATCATTCTTATTCTTATACGCTCGCTTCGCTCGCAATTAGATTAATCAATTTAATTAAGACCTCATCACAATTTTAATTTTTTTCATTGCTTCGCATCATTATTATTCGTTGGTTGTGAATATTATTACAACCTATTAGAAATATAAATATATAAATGGCACTAAAGTGCAAACTTAATTAAAAAAGTAATACAGTTTAATATTTAAATGTTAAAGTTTTGTTTAGTATGAATTTTCGTTGTAATATTGCACTGAATTTAAAACAGCCATATATAAGATTAAAGATGTAATAAGTACATATAATAAACAAAGAACTAATTGTGTTCTATTGTATTGTAAACCTCATCTTTTAATCTAATTGATGAGGTTGTTTTTTAAACAAAAATGAAAATTAATATATAATTAAAAACAAATAAAAGATGAAAATTAAATTAGACGAATTAGAAAAGCATGAAGATGCTTACATACTGTATCACGCATTTTTAAGAGACAATATTCGTGTTTATCATTATGATTATGATGGTTATATTTTAGACAAATATTTTACAAATAAAGAAGATGCTGAAAAATATATTAACAGTATCAATAATGTAATAGCCTATGAGGGTGTAATTAATAAAGTAGAAATAAAGTTGGAAGATAACGAAGGTTTATCATCTGCAAGTATAATTTCAATTACTGATGATATTGCACGTGATGATAAGGAATATTTACATTATGATTCGGAAGGTTGTGAAGTGTATGATGGAAGACAATGTCAAAAAGAAGAAATATTGTTTATCCTTAATGCACTGATTGACTTTAATATTACTAGCAACTATAAAATAATTGATGATGAGGTTTACACATCATTAAATGAAAAAATTGAATATTATAATTATAATCATCATCACGTTCGTTTCGTTTCAATGTTAGAAAGATGTATAGGATATTATATTGATGGTGATTATTATATTGAAATTATGGGTACAGATATTCAATCTTTAAAAAGGCTTAAAAACATTTGTGAAAAGATAAATGAACAATTTTACAATCAAGAAATGAAATCAAATGATGATGAAATTGAAATTGATTCTTTTATTGAATTTTTCAATCAGAAATTAAAAAAGGATGATAATGTTGAATTTGTTAAAACAATAATATAATGGAACAACAATACATAAGAATAAATAAATTCTTGAAAGATAATTTTGGTCAACACTTGAAATATTTGGGAAAAGTAAAACCAATAAAAACACCTATTGATGAATTTTATGCCATTTTAGACAAACTAAAAAGGGAAAAGATTCGAATAAAGTTTGCAACTGGTCATAGGGATTTTAATGGAAATAAAGAACTGTTTGACCTCATCACCAATTGCAATAATTTTGAACAAGTTTTTTCGGCAATGGGTGGATTTAAAAATGAAAATATTGAATATATAAAAACCCATCTTAATTAGATGGGTTTATTTATAATTTAGTGATAAATAACTTAAAAATTCAATATTTTCTTCTTTATTCAACTTTAAAAGGTTATTCATTGAATTTTCCAATATTTCTTTATCATCTTTAGTCAACAAACTATTTCTTAAACTATCAGTAAACAGAAATTTATGAAATGATAAATAAATTATAAATGTATTTGTTTTATCATTTAACAGCATAAATTTATCACAGAAAAAACCAAGTAATTTAATTTTTTCATCTTTATCAATTTCCATATTTTCAACTTCTTTCAAGAAAGTAAGTAACAAGTTTCTTAATGAAACAGTTTCTCTTAATACTATCCTCATAAATTTATGAACCTCGCTTTCTAGGTTTTCTATTTTATATGCTTCGTGAAGTCCTAATTCATTCTTAAAGCACTCTAATAAATTAGAAGTTAATAAATGCTCTAGTGAATTGTATTGAAGATTTTTATTTTTATACTTTTTCTTAATTAAATCAAATGCTTTTCTTGAAATTGTAACTTCCAGTAATTTTACTTTTGAAAACAGTTCGGATTTATTAATAATTATTAATTCTAATAATTTATTATACTCCTCAACTTTTCTATCAATTTTATCATTCTTTATAAAAGTTATTTGCTTATTATTAAAATCCAATTGCTTTACATTAAAATCATACTGAACTTTAAATGCTTTATAAGTAAGTATAATGGCAATCAACCCAATTACTGGACTTGTTATCCCACCCAAAGCATCGCCAACACTACTACTTGAAGCAATATCAAAAGTTAATAAAAATGGTTCTAGTGATACTAGCCAAATGAATAAAATTAGTAGTAACAAAAGTGCAAATACAGTTCCAGCAATTCCAATTTTATTAAAAATTGTAAGAAAAAAATTATTTAAATGTTCATCAAATTTTGTATAATAATTTTTATCTTCTTTAGTGTCGTTTTGTTTCATAAGATGGTTAATTAAAAAGCAAATATAACAAAACCTCATCTGTTATGATGAGGTTTTGAACTTATGTTGCTTCTGCAAATTTCTATCTACATTTACAATAATAGGATAAAGCTGTTTAAAAAATGTAAACGCTTTTTTCTTTGCTTCTAATTCAATTTGTTCATTCTTTAGAAATGAAGTTTTAGTATTTAAATCTAAATATTGGGTTTCTGAAATTACTGGATTTTTAATATTAAAATGAAAGCCTTGAACTTTGTTTGGATATTCTTCTGTGATTTTTAATGTATTCGAATGAAAGAAAATGTTTCTCATTTTATTTTTCAATTCAATAAGTATTAGTTTTTCTTCATGACTAATAAGTTTTAATGATTTCAATTTATTAATTGTATCACCTAGATTCTTATCATCAAAATCATAAGCATTTTCGATAGCATCATTAAATTTTTTGTCTAGTAAATTCAATCCTACTATTTGACTTTGTACAATTGCTAGCTTGCAAAACTTTTCTAAAAGATGTGATGTTACTAGTATAGATGAAACATAATTTTCGAGTATCAAATTATGAAGATTTTGAAAAATAACATTTGTTAGCGAATTTAATAACAAAAGGTTTAATTCAGTTGGTGATTTATCAAACTCAAAATATTTTTCATAAGTTGAATAATTTTTTTCAATTCTTTCAGCAATTAAAGCTTTATAGATGTCTTTATCCATGTTAGTGTTTTTTACTAAATTACAAAAAATAATATTATGTATAAAGATGCCACAATCCAGTATTTTTTTTCAATTTGAACCACATTAAATATGCCAGTGCATCTGCATAATCTGGTGATTTGCCTATTTTCGCTTTTATTTCTTCTTTACTTGTAATTTTCCATTTGTCATCATTTCTAATAATCTTATCTATTGCGCCAAATTCTTTTTTAATCGCTGTTTGTGTTTCCGAATCACATATTATTGATATTTGGTCGGCTAATTCAGAAAATTTATAAAACATCTGACTTTTAATATTCTGAAAGTTTTCTTTATTTACTGGTGAACCACCGTTGTGAACACCAATACAACCCCGAATATTATCAACTACACCCGAACCAATTCCATCCTGGTCTATACACACTTTAGATGCTGGAATATCGTATTGCTTCATCAGCTTTTTTATTTCGTCAGCAACTTCTTTTGTTGATTTATTTTTCAATTTAATTATCTGCACCACCACTAAATCATGTGCCAAACAAATTATGGTTGAATCTTGTCCAAATCTTGCTGGGTCGCAACTTATTCTATCGGGTTTAAATTGGTTCGGGTCAAGTGGTTTAAATAGATTATCAAGTTTGGATTGTTCAATTAAAACATCATCAGATTGCGCAACCCATTTTCCTAAATATAACCGTGAATATTGTGGTTCTTTAAGTTTTCTTGCCCTCTCTAAAATTAGTGGTAAAACAAATGGGTTGTCTTCAATTGTTGAATGAACAACTTTTATATTATCTGCTAATGTTCCATCTTCAAATGGTTTCCAATATCTTGTGTACAGAAAAGAATTGACATCGGGATTTGTTACAGCAATAATTTTTGGTACAAAATCGACCCCATCCATTGATGGTGGTAGCCATCTGATTCGGGTAAACATTGTATCATAAAAAAATTCTGAAATTTCATTACATTCTTCTATCACGCATAAACTCGCAACTATCGAACCCAATCGGCTTAATTGATTGCTTCGGTCGGTTGGTGTGACTTCACCATTTACAAGTAATATTTGCGAGCCATTTTCATAAACAAAGGTTGAAGTTTGACGGTCAAAAACAAATACATTGGATGGAATGCCTTGTTTCTCCATAACTTCGTAAAGTGTTTCAACTGCTGTTTGTAAAGATGATGTAATATTTTTACGAACTAAAATTGCTTTAAATCCAGCGTATTTTAAACATAGCTTTAAAATTGCGTACTGTACAATTGAGCTTTTTGCGCTATTCGCACCACCACATAACATAATTTCTTCTGTTGTGCCGTCTTGTATATAATTTAATGCTTCTTGTTGTTTTGGTGTGATTAGGAATTTGTTCTTTTTACTTTCATCATTTTCGGACATTTAAGGGGGTTAATTTTTACATATCTTCAAAATCAAAATCATCTTCATTTGAAGTATTTAATCGGGGTGTTGCTGGTGGCAATTGTGATGGTTCAATAACATGTGCATCAACGTACAATGTTTCATTCCACACGATTTTTTCAATGGTGGTTTCATTTATATTTTTTCTGACATCAGACCATCGTTCTTTATACTTATTAGTAAGCATTAGACGTGAAGCCAGTGCTGTTATTTTTCCGTTCGCCATGTACATTTCCAAAAGTTGTTCAAACATCATATCAATTTCACTCATTCGTTCACGAAGCAATTCATTTGAATTATATTCTTTTTCTAACTGTGCAATAGAAACACGCACACCAGTTTTATCTTTGTAATGTTTCAAAAATTGAAAGTATGTTGTTCGTGGAATTTCTTTACGGAATACAACACAACCACTATCATTAGTATATGTTGCCGATTCCAACCAATCAATAAATTCATCACAGAAATCTGTAATAAATTCATCAGTAAATTCAATCATTTGTTTTTGTTCTTTTTTTTGTTTGTAGGATTTCGGCACTGTGTTATTCAGACCATCATCAATAAATTCTGTGTAATGATAAGCCATATCGAACCGTTCAAGATATTTATCAGATGAACGATATTTTTGAATTGATTCCCGATAATTATCTGTTTGCCTATACTCACGCTGATAATCAAGATATTCTTCACCACGTGTTCGTTCTGCTAATTGTCTTTTTGCTTCACGATAATAATCAGAACGTTCATATCTTTTTCTAGTGTCTTTGAATTTTTGTGATGAACGATATTTTTTTTGATATTCTTTTTCTCGTTCTTTTCTTTGTTCGTTAGACATTGCCATAATATTTAATTCAGTATTTTATTTAATGCCTTAATCGTTTCAAACATCATCTTTTTAGCTGTTGTAAAATCAATATTTTCATTCAATTCAAATTCATCATCAATTGATGTAACGGTTAGAATGTTGTAACGCAACCAGCATTTGTATTTGAAACTGATTTTATCATCAGTTATAACAACAGAATAACGAATGAACGCATTATGTTTAATCGCAATCATTATTGTGTATTTCTAAATAATTTTAGTTTAACAAGCTTTTGTTTAATAAGCGCAATTGAACTTCCACATGATGCACAAAAAGTAAATGAATCATTCCAAATATCTTTGTGTAATCTTTTAAACTCTGCAATATCTTCTGATTTTAATTTTCTTTCATCTAAATTATCAATAAATGCCAGTTCATCTTCTGAAAGCAAATAATCAGAAAATTCTGAATAAGGAAAAAGTTTTTTGTATTTGGCTTTTCTCTCTGCCAATTCATCAATAATTGGTTCGGTCGGCTGGATTTCTTCATTATTATATTCCGTTGAATCAATTGATTCATCTTGTTGTTTATTGTTTTTCTTGCTCATAATTAAGTAGTATTTTTTTTGCTTTTTCTTTGATTCGCTTGATGTTAGAATCCAAAAGGGAATATTTTATATCTAATAAAATTGATAGGTCGGCAACACTTGAATGTGTTGATAATACAAGTAAATCAAACGAATCTGAATCAATATGTTGTTTGAGATAATCAATCATTGAAATTGCATCAATCGGTTCATCTTCATCATGTTCATCGGCAAAATCTTCAATTTCTTCATGTCGTAATTTTTTCAAATCATTAATGATAAATGAATAAATTGTTTGATGTATGTAGCCACCCGAAATTGTAAATGTGCCATTAAACTTTGGCTTGATTTTAATGTACATATCATTCACCAAATCATCACCAGTTATCAATGTTTGGTGGTCGTTCAAATAGTTGTAGAATCTTCGCTTGATGTAGCTTCTTATATCCGAATCAAATTTTATTAGTTCATCAAATGTTGTAATGTTTTTTATGTGGTAAAGGCTGTTCAAATTAATGTGTTTTTTTTTGGTTAAAGCCTATATTATATAAACAAAGAACTTTTACTTTTTAAGGTCGGTTTTTGCTTTTTCTATTGCTTTTTTTGTTTGTTGTTCAGATTTCAAATCAATTATGATTTTTTCTTTTAAATCTTGAATTGCATTTTTGATTTTAATGTTCATCTACTTTTTCATTTTATCTATTGCAATAAAGCCACCCAAAATTGCCGATACTATTATAAATGTTGTTTTATGTTTCTTTTGAATTTCTGTTTTGGTTGATTGTTTTTTTAAATCTGCATTCAATTTATTTATATCTAAATCCAGTGATTTAATCACTTTATCTTTTTCAACAATTTCTTTGATGTTCAGTTCATTCAGTTTCTTATATTTTTCAAGTAAAAAATAATCAGAATTAATCTTATCTATCTGTTGTGGTTGCAATGTTATTTGGCTAAAACTTAATGAAGAAATCAAAAGAAACAGTATTAAAATTATTCGTTCCATTTCGTGTTGATGTTATTTATAAGTGTGTCGTTTCGGTTGCCTTTCGGCTGGTCAATCGTATCATTATAATGATTCTTTATAGATTGATTTAAATCACCTTTTTTCTTTTGAATGTTTTCAATTTCGGGTGATGTTGTTCTGCTGGTGGTCGGGGTGGTTGGCTTGCTTATTAAATGATACAAACCAAACAATGCCAGTACTATGATAAGCAGAATTATTAAAGTTGTTCTAGTCTTCATTTAAAGATTGCTTTATATTTTATTAAATGTTTTTTTCGGTCGGTTAAACCATTTAACCCACCGTTTATTCTTTTTGTTACTGATTCAATATCATCAGCATCAGCATATTTATTTAAATTATTTACTGACCAAAACCAACAAGCGCAAAGCATGGCATCAGCTTCATTCAGTAGTAAATCGGGTTCATTAACATAACAAACTCCAGTTGCATCTGATAGTGCTTTATAATTATTGTAGCCAGTTAATTGTATAAACGAACGACCACGATACTTGAAGCCATCACCAGTTGATTCATCACCGTTTCCCATTCTATTTGCGTATGTTCTTGATGCAATTTTCTGTGGGTTGCCAACGTATTCATCAACATTTTTAGAATTAAAATATTTAGGGAATACTTCTAATAATCGCTTTCGTGAATAGTTAAGATTTTCACTTTGTGGAATTAAGTTTGATTCGTGGTGTAGTTGTGCAAAAAAGTGTGCTAAACGTAATGGTGTGTTTATTTTATACTTATTTAATAAGCTTTTGTATTTTTCATATAAGTTCAATTTGTAAGGTTAATTTTTAAAAAAGAAGGCTGGTTGTTGTGCCAGCCTTTATATTTAAGTGTAGTTGATTATTGCAGTTGCTTCTATTTTAAATTTTGCATCATCATATCGCATTATTAATTTAGATTCTGTAATGTTTATCTGCACAACATCACATAATTCGATGAAGTAATTTATTATTACATCTGATGATAATCTTAAATGAATATCATCAATCACAGCACCAACACTTTTTCTTCTTTTTATGTATTTATCCGAACGATAAAAAGGTGTATCGGGTGGTGGCTGATTGAAAATTGCATCATATTTGGTTATGTATTCATCAACACAAAAGGCATCTAAATAATCATAATTCGGTGTGATATAGTTTAGTTGATATAGGTCAAAAACTTTATTCATTTCTAGCACCATGATTATTTAATGAATTTTAAGATGTCAGTGTTGCCATATTGTTTAGCAATATTTTTTAATTCAAAGTTTGACATCATGTCGATAAACTTATATTCTGTATTATCACCTCTCATGCCACAAGATTTTCTATAATAGTAGTTAGGGGCATGAACAGAATTTTTATTTAATTCATTGGTTGTTGTGATTATACCAGTTGTAAAATCAAAGATTGGTGAATTGACTTTGCGAAATTTATTGATTTCTTTTTTCCCCGACACTCCAGCACCACCAGCACATTTATTAACTAATGAACCTGTGTTTAAATCTTTACGACCATGTAAGTCAATAAGATATATTTCTTTGCCATAAGCTTCATCTTGACTAAAATAATTGCCTTCAATTGTGATTTCTATATTCGCCCATCCACCGATAGAATTGAATGTATTTTGCCAATCATTATTTCTACCATGCTTTGATTTTGGTCTTGTTGGTTTGCCACAACCAACATAAAATATATCGCCAGTTGTTAAGTCTTTGTGAGTGTAAACCACCCATGATTTTAATTCGTTGTTCGTTTCATTTGTTTTCATTTTTATTAGATTAATTTTATATCGAAAATGCTCCTAACATTCTCATATACTATATATTAACATTTGAAACTCCTTTTGCTGTTTTTTCAACTTTTTTTCAATATTTAAACAACTTTTTGATAAAAAATGATATAAAGGATTGAATTTAATGTGGTGGGGTGAAGGCATAAAAAAACCAGCCTTTAGGGGCTGGTCTTAAATCAAAATTTTACTAATAAAAAGAAAACTGATTAACAGCGTTCTTATACTATATATATTGTAAAATCTAAAAAAGTTTTTATAATTCGCACTTTTAACAAAAATATTTAGTAATTAAATTGATTAAGAAAGTAATTATTTATAATTTTGTACTACAAATAAAGTTTTGCAAAACAATTTGACTGGAATGTACTTATCGTTCATTCCTAACTTTAAACTTCGGTTTATAGTACTAAAGATGGCTCGTCTATCTCACTAAATTTAAAAATTTTAACAATGTTAAGACTTTTAATGTTAATGTTTCCCAATCTGCATTTTTTTGTTGGCAGAGGGAAAACTCAAAGAATCTACCTTAAATCAAGTGGTAGAGGAAGAAAGGGTAAAACAGAAGTTTGTTTTTATCCACAACAAAAAATGATTCATCTATCTGATACTAATCAGAAGATATATTTTTAACTTAAAAAAAGAAGGACACCCATACTACATGAGGTGTCTTCTTTCTTTAAAAGTTGAATCTAACTTGTAAACCATATTCAGAAAACTTATTGGTTAAATGTTCTTTTACTGGCTGTTCATCGGCAACATTATCAAAATAAATTGAATCGTGCAGTGTAAACAAATAACCCGAATTTTGGCATACATCGGCAACATCAGAAAAGATTTCAGTTTCAATATTTTGTAAAATGCTGGCTAATGTTTGACCCGAATTATCTTTGTTTTGGTTTACTTGATTCAGATATTCCCAAACCGAAGGATAAAGTTTTTTAAATAGCTCATTTGTTTCATTGTTTTTATTAAACCCAAAAAACAAATTCTTGTAAATTGAAACTTTTGTTTGATTTCTATTCGAGTTAAGAAACATAAATTGCTCATAGAATGAACCGTTTTCAACATCATTTATATATTCTGCATCAACTTCACAATTATTCGATTTCATTGTATAAGCCAATAATAATGGTTGGCAATTGGTGATGTCAACAAAATTAAATTTAATGTTTAAATGCTTTCGTGCAATGGATGATAAGTTAGTAATGTGATGATATAGGCGATTTACTTTTTTACCGATGGTTAGATATTTTTTTGAGCCAAAACTTAAAATGTTATTTATTCTATGTGCCAATGATTCAATATTATCATTGTTACTTTTTAAGTAATATCTAATTTCATCACTTATTGCATCAGCTTTATTAATCTTAACAACATCAAGTGTTAATTTCATTCTGTTGTCAATCTTAACATCACTATTATAATAAGTATAAATCACTTCATTTTCATCTTCAACATTATAACTTTTTTGAAGATTGAAAATCATCGAATAAGTTTGACCTTCAAACAATTCTTTTGACATTCTGTAAGTATAGGCAAATTTACCAGCCGAATAATTTGAATCTTCACATTTGTTCACTAAACCAATATCAGCTAAAAAAGACATATAAGTATCGCAAGCATCGGCACTAAATAATTTTCTAAAATCGGTTTTCTTATATTGGAAATTGTAAATGTATTTGCCAGCATCATTAGCCTTATTTTTATCATAAATTGATTTAAGTATGATTATAAGTTTATTGATTCGGTTTAGGGTTTTAATGTGATTATCATCAACAGATGATTTTTTAATATTTGTGAACCATTTGAAATTTGAATAATTATTTAAGTTCATTAATTTGTCAACAATTGGTGTTGGCAATATCATAAACATTTTGTTGTATTCTATTTGTACATCATCAATTGAAGATAAATTTAATTGTTTGGTTATTAGTTTTTTGTTGCTCATTTGTGTGTAATAAATTTTATATAGTATATATTATTTATTAAACCCTTCCTTTGTCTGAAATAGGCATTTATTTTATATTTTCTTAAAAAATATCCTATTACAGACATATTATATTGAAAAGTGCCTATTTCAGACAACATATATCAATATCTATCTATCTATCTATCTATCTATCTATCTATCTATCTATCTATCTATCTAT
>JBEBXJ010000015.1:0-31860 GCA_040391685.1 Paenimyroides baculatum | reverse complement strand
TTTTATATCCTTTAACAACAGGTATCGCCATAATATTTTCTACCACATCAACATAAACATCCTGCATTTGTTTAGCTTCTGTAATCGCTTCGGCTTTAGTAGCATGCGCTGTGTGTCCTTCCTGCCATAAAAATTCGGCAGTACGCAGAAATAAACGCGTACGCATTTCCCAACGCACCACATTAGCCCATTGGTTAATCAAAATCGGTAGATCGCGGTATGATTGGATCCAACCTTTATAAGTACTCCAGATAATTGCTTCGGATGTTGGGCGAACGATTAATTCTTCTTCCAATTTTGCATCGGGATCAACCATTAATTTTCCCGGATTGTCAGGATCGTTCTTTAAACGGTAATGTGTTACAATGGCACATTCTTTTGCAAAACCTTCGGCATTTTTTTCTTCAGCTTCGAACAAACTTTTCGGTACAAACAAGGGGAAATACGCATTGCTGTGACCTGTTTCTTTAAAACGACGGTCTAATTCGCCTTGTAATTTTTCCCAAATGGCGTATCCGTAAGGTTTGATAACCATACAGCCACGAACTCCTGAATTTTCAGCTAAATCGGCTTTTACAACCAGTTCGTTATACCATTTTGAATAATCTTCCGATCTTGTAGTTAAATTCTTACTCATTTTTAGTATATTGGTATATATTTTGATTAGATAATATTAACACATTATTTTGTACAAATCTACTTAAATTTGTAATGTTCAACAATAAAAACTTTAAATATGCTACCTAATATCTTTAAGAAATCGAATTTAATACGTTTTTGCCTTGTAACATCTTCGGGACTGCTTCTTACGGCTTGTTCTGGCTTGAACCAAAAGCCTTACGATGTTGACGGAATTTACAACAACAGCAAGATTGTTGTTGAAGATACACATGAAAAAGGTACTTACTATCAAGAATACTTCAAAGAAAAATCAGAAGAAACCGACGCTTACTTTACCGATGTTGAAAACTATTCATCTAACTACAACGAAGCAAACGGCGGCTGGGGCGATACTACTTCTGAAACACAATTAGTTTACCATTATGACAACTGGGGCTGGGGTAACCCATACTGGGGTTGGAATAATTGGGGCTGGGGAATGGGATTTGGTTACGGCTTCGGTTTTGGCTGGGGCGGCGGTTGGGGCTACCCTTACTACGGCTGGGGTGGCGGCTGGGGTTATCCTTACTACGGCGGGGGTTGGGGTTGGGGTTACAACGGTTACCGAAACATTTCTAGAAGCAACAGTTACCGTTCATTAACATCGCGCCAAATGGCTGGAGCGAACGGAAACCGTATGGTTGCCAACAATACCCGTAGTTTAAGAGGATCATCATTAAACAGCAGCAGAAATCTGAATGCAACAAACAGAACTTTTGCCAGAGCAAATACTTCTTTAAACAGAATATCGACAAGTCAAGGAATGATGCGTAGCAACAGAACTACCTCTTTTGACGATAACAGAACCATTAGAAACAACAGATTCAACACCAACACTCGTATGGAACGAAGCACAAGTAGACCAACCTACACCCCATCGTCTAGCACCAGAATGAATACAGGTGGCAGCATGGGCGGATCACGTGGTGGCGGAAGTATGGGCGGCGGAATGCGTTCTGGCGGCGGCGGAAGAAGATAATTTACAACGACTATTATTAAGATTTAACGATACAGTATGAAAAAAATATATTTACCACTGCTTGCTGTTTGCGGATTTCTACAAACTCAAGCGCAAGAATTTAATCCTGCGGATGCTATTAGAATTGGTACGCAACAAGTAAACGGATCGGCACGTTTTAATGCAATGGGCGGAGCCTTTGGAGCTTTAGGAGGCGATGTTTCAGCCTTACAGATCAACCCGGCGGGATCGGCATTGTTCAATTATAACAATTTCAGTTTTACGGGAAATGTTCAGATTCAGAAAAATAATTCTATTTTTAACGGATCATCATCTACCGCAAAAGAAAGTGATTTGAACCTGTCTAATTTCGGAGCTGTGTTTGTGATCGATTCTAAAAATCAGGATCAGGCACTTAAAAAAGTAACCATTGGTTTAAGTTACAATTCTAATGCACGTTTTAACGACCGTAGTTTTACAAAAGGTATGTCGAACCAATCAGTAACTGATTATTTTTTAGACCACGCCAATAATCATTTTAATGGCGGCTTTGTTCCTCTTGATTATGTTCAAACAAGAGAAGGCGAATCAATTACAGAATTATATGACTTTCTGAATACAGTTCCAAACGGTTTTTCGGCACAACAGGCAATGTTGGCATATCAAGGTTATTTAATTAATGATACCGGAGGCGGTTATGTTCGTAATCATTCCGGAACTTCTTTTTATCAGGAAAACGAAACTTACACAACGGGATTTAACAACCAGCTAACTGGAAATGTTGGTTTTGATATTAATAAAAAATTGTATTTAGGAGCCAATCTTAATGTTCATTTTATTGATTATCTAACATCATCGGCAATTTATGAAGAGAATCGATCAGCAGTTACAGACGGGTATCAGAAATTATTGTTCAATAACCAAACCTATACTTACGGATCTGGATTTTCGTTCAACATTGGGGGAATTTTTAAGGCTACCGAAGAATTAAGAATCGGAGCATCGTATCAATCGCCAACATGGATGAGTCTTCAAGACGAATTTTCTCAAAGTCTGCAAACAAATATTTTAGAAAGTGGCGTAGTTCAAAACTATAACATCAATCCAAATCTTGTAACACTATATAATAAGTATTCGGTTAAAAATCCGGGATCAATCTCTGGAAGTTTAGCTTATGTTTTTGGAACAAAAGGTTTATTAAGTGTTGATTATATTCGTAAAGATTATAGCACTACCGAATACAGCGCAAGCGGAGCCAATTACAGTAGCACAAACAAGTACTATCAAGACATGATGAAAGCGACAAACGAATTCAGAATTGGTGGGGAATACCGCATAGACAGAGTGAGTTTGCGTGCAGGTTACCGTTTTGCCGACAGTCCGTACAAAAATAAACAAACCATTGGCGATTTAACAAGCTACAGTGGCGGTTTAGGATATAGTTTCGGTGCATCGCGTATTGATCTTGGTTATCAGTTCTGGCAACAAGATTTTGAGCAAAAAATGATTAGTTCTAGCACATATGGCAGAGGAAATATGTTATCAAATAATCACAACATCAGTTTAACATATACGGCAAGCTTTTAAAAAGCATATCTTATAAAAAAAACTCCAACTTTAAAAGTTGGAGTTTTTTTTATGACTTTAAGATTACTATTTAATCGTATAATTCTTTACATCAACTTCAGAAAGCCTGAAATATCCGTAGGGAAAATTAGAACTATTTGTTTGGTTAACAATATTACCGCGAACAGCTGTAGGTGTGGTTGCAAATGGACCATCATCATTTCCTGTTGCTAATATTATCTTTTTAAAATAAGTAAAAAATCTTTTTGAAGTACCATAAAGTTTTATCTCCATTTGATCGCCCGGCTTGAAATCTTTGTTAGAGTAAAATTGGGTCATTTTCTTACCTTCATATCTTTCATCTGATTCTAAATTATATTCAGGATACGCAATTCGTGTAGATTTTATCCCTGTCATATAATAGTTTTCCTGATTGGCAATATCTTGAAAAGAAAATTGAATTTCCATTTCATCGCCGGTAACACCTCCTGCACTATTCTGAATTATTTCTTCATCAATTGAAGGCGCTTCCATTAAAGTTTCGGTAGCTTTATAAGTTTCCCCATTTAGTAAAACGGTCAAGGTGTATGTTTCTCCGATTATCGGATCAAAATTTATACAAACGTATTCACCTGAACTAGAAGTTTCTGTAAAAACGAAATTGTTATTTTGTGAATTCGTTATTGATATACTTGCACCTGAAACCGTAGGAAATTCTACATTGTAATAACCTGTAGAAGTTGACAAAATGATTTTTTGCTGATTTCCGTTTGTGTTTTTAACCCAATCTATAGACGCCTCAATAACCAATTTTGGCGGTGCTGTTTCTAATTCTACATCAATAACTTCTTCTGCACAGCCTGTAAATAAAATACAACAAACAAGCAAACAGGTTATTTTGAACAGTTTTATATCTTTCATAATAAAATCTAATTAAAATTTAAAATTATAAGTTACACTGGGAATGATTCCGAAAATAGACATACGTTTTGCTTCACTTAAACCCGTTTCAGAATTTTGTCCAAAGGTGTAAGCCGCTGCATTATTTCTGTTATATACGTTGTAAATACTAAAAACCCATTCGCTTTTCCATTTCTTTTCTGAATTTGGTTTTGGTTTATATGTTGCAGATAAATCAATACGGTGGTAAGCAGAAAGCGAATTTTCATTTCTTAAACCATAACTTGCAACGGTTAAACCGTGATATTGGTATTTTCCGTTAGGAAATGTAGCTGCCTTGCCTGATTGAAAAGTAAATATTCCGCCAAAACTCCATTTGTCTGTTAAATCATAAGAAGCCGTAATTGATAAATTGTGTAGTTTGTCGTAATTAGCACGATACCATTGTCCGTTGTTAATTCCCGGTTCTTCTGAGGTTCTACCTGGTGTTCTTTGTTCAGATCTAGACAACGTATAAGAAAGCCATCCGTTTAATTTACCTGTATTTTTTCTAAACATCACTTCCAATCCGTAAGCACGCCCTTCTCCGTTTAACATTACTTGTTCAATTGATTTATGAGCGATAAGTTCAGCGCCATCAATATAATCTGCTTTATTTTTAATCTTTTTATAGAATACTTCTGTTTCCAATGAATAAGCATCCTCTTTTAAATTTTGAAAATAGCCCAATGCAACCTGATCTAAAATCTGTGGTTTTAAATACTGATCGCTCGGAGCCCAAATATCTAACGGAGAAACAGATGCAGTGTTTGATATAAGATGAACATACTGGCTCATTCTATTATAACTGGCTTTTAAAGATTTATCGTCGCTTAATATGTAAGCAATAGCAAAACGAGGTTCAAAATTACCAAAACTTGCTATTTTTTTATTTTTGCCGTATTTCACAGTTTCAATAGGTGTACCTTCTTCATACGTTTGTAATTCGGTATTAAACACAACCGCTTTATTGTTTTCATAGATATTTACTTCTTGTTCGCCCAAACGTTGAAAATTACTGTAGCGCAAGCCGTAAACAAGTGAAATTTTATCTGATAAATCTTGTTCTGCACTAATATACAGTGCGTTTTCAAAAGCATTCTTTTTAGCTATTTGATCAGGCATTAGGGTTGAAGAAGCATCAAACGGACGAATTGTACCGGGATTAAACTGATAATAGATCGAATTAAGACCATAGCTTAAAGTAAGTTTATCAGACGCGTAATGCTTAAAATCGTATTTAAAATTGTAATTTTTAATGTCTGATTCCCAATCAATGCCAACTACTTTTAGTTTTAATCCGTAATTATACTGACTGTAAATTACTGATGCATTTGAAAAAATCTTGTCAGAAAAATTATGATTCCATCTTAAATTAAAAAGCGAATTACCGTAAGTATTGATAAACCCACCATTCATATCAAAACTATCATGACCAAAATATCCCGAAAGAAAAATGTTGTTGTTGTCATTTATCTTATAATTTAATTTGGCATTTAAATCATAAAAATAAGCCGAGTTTGGTTCATCTGCCAATTTTAAAAACAAGTGTGCATAAGATCCGCGACCAGCAACTACAAATGAACCTTTGTCTTTTACAATAGGTCCTTCAACCAACAAGCGACTCGAAATAGCGCCAATTCCACCATTAAAATGATATTCTTTACTGTTACCTTCTTTCTGATAAATATCTAATACCGATGAAATTCTTCCTCCAAAATTAGCTGGAATACCACCTTTATATAATTTTAGATCTTTTATAACATCTGAATTAAAAACTGAAAAAAAACCAAACAAATGCGATGTATTGTAAACCGTTGCTTCATCTAAAAGCACCAAATTACCATCTGCACTTCCGCCACGTACATTAAAACCCGTTGCTCCTTCTTGTGCATTTGTAACCCCAGGTAGATTCAGTACCGATTTAAGCACATCGACCTCGCCCATTACAGCTGGCATTTTCTTTATGGTTGAAATAGGCAGTTTATTTACACTCATTTCGGGTTTACGAATGTTTATTCGTGTACTATTTGTGTTAATAACAAGTTCATCAAGTGTCATACCAGCTGCATTGGTCATTTCAAAGTTTTTTTTGATGTTCTGATTTAAAATAATTTTTTCTTCAATCATTCCAAAACCTGTATAATCTATCATTACGGTATATTCTCCTTCAGGTAACGTAATCGAGTAAAAACCGTAATTGTTCGTAGTGGTAGAAGCATCGGCTTCAACAATATAAACATCAACCCCTATAAGTGTTTCACTGTTAGATTGATCTGAAATGGTGCCGCTTAACGTAAATTTTTCCTGCGAATAAACCGTTAGTGAAAATGTTAAGAGTAACAAGGAATATAAAATTCTGTATTTCATATTAAAAACTTTAATTAGTTGTTATAATCTTGGACGAAACTATAGTTTTAGGATTTTCTTTTTCTTTGTATTTATACCAAACACAATTATTATTATAGCAAATGAGTTTATTGTTATAGAAAATAATTTTTTAAAGATTTTTCAGCGTTTTATACAATTTACAGTACACTCTTTTCGTATAACAAAAAGACGGTTTTGTATAAATATGAGATTGCCTGCGAGTGGCATATCATAAATTTGAAAGAAATTAAATAGTAAACAAAATGAGTAAAAATCTACATAACCAATCTATAACCGAAAACAAAATGTTTCAGTTTTTTATTTCTTCCAAATACAGAATATGGAGGCATGCCTTATTGATTGCTTTTATAAGTTTGATAATGTATAACAGCGGTTCAGAAATTGCCGAACCTACTCTTATTCTGTTGTTATTCTTTTTACTGTTTTACACCAACATGTATTTGCTTGTACCTAAACTTTTGTTTAAAAGTAAATATGCCTGGTACTGTATATCGGTTTTCGGTATTTTGGGAATACTGATATTTTCAACTAAAATGTATTTAAGTTTTTCAATGGATTTAGAAGATGACGGGCTAAATATTCCGCTTTTTTCAACACTTATATTGGTACTTATTGCGGCTTCTACATCAATTAAATTATTTCAGAAATGGATGATAGACCGGCAGTTTATCCATGAACTAGAAAAATCAAAAATTTCTACCGAATTAGAACAATTAAAGAACCAGATCAACCCACACTTTCTCTTTAATATGCTTAACAATGCTAATGTTCTTACCAAAAAAGATCCTGAAAAAGCATCGCAGGTTTTAATGAAGTTAAGCGATTTACTGCGTTATCAGCTTTATGATAGTGCAAGAGAAAAGGTTTTACTTACTTCGGATATTCATTTTTTGGAAGATTTTCTAAATCTGGAGAAAGTTCGAAGAGATAATTTCGATTTTCTTATTTCAAAAGAAGGCGATTTAAGCGGATTGCAAATTCCACCATTACTGTTTATTTCGTTTGTTGAAAATGCTGTAAAACATAACAACGATGCTGCAAAAACAGCGTATGTACATTTATTTTTTAACGTAAAAAATAACGAGCTCTCTTTTAAATGCATCAATTCTAAACCTGCTGTAAAGGCTTTAAGCAAATCTGGCGGTTTAGGTTTAATGAACATAAAACGCAGGTTGCAATTACTGTTTCCTTTATCGCATACTTTAAAAATTGAAGACCTTAAAGCAACCTTCTGTATAACTTTAAATATAAAATTATGAACTGTATTATAATTGATGATCAGCCTTTAAAGCGTGATAAAATTAAGATCTTGATTGAAAAAACTCAAGATTTGGTTTTAGTAGATTCGTTCAGTAATCTCACAGATGCATCGATCTTTATGTTTAAAACCAAAATTGATCTTATTTTTATAAATTTACAAATAGCTGATATAAAAGAAATTGAATTTATTAAAACAATACCCGAAGATACTTTTGTGATTTTTATTTCGGATATTTTTTCGCTTGTGAAAAGAAAACAGAAATCTGAAAGAAGAAACTATTTCTTCGAAAGATTTAAAAAAGGTATTGGGAACGCTCAAAATTATCAAATGTTTGTACAAAACAAAACATTTAATAAAATAGACGATTATTTCGTTATTTAAAAAAAGTAAATTATGAACTGTATTATAGTTGACGATGAACCACTGGCAAGAGAAGCCGTTGAAATGCTGATTGAACAAACCAATGGGTTAAACTTGTTAGGATCGTTTAACAGTGCTGAAACAGCATCAAATTTCATGAAAAGTAATTCTGTTGATTTAGTTTTTTTAGATATACAGATGCCTGGAATAAACGGAATTGAATTTGCTAGAATCATTCCCAAAGAAACCTTTGTGATTTTTACAACGGCATATTCCGAATTTGCAACCGAAAGTTATGAGGTTGAAGCTATTGATTATCTTATAAAACCAATAAAAATAGAGCGTTTTACAAAAAGTGTAGAAAAAGCGCAAACGTATTTTAAGTTGTTTAAAGCAGATTATAAAAACAATAACATTGAAATGATTACCGATGATTATTTTTATGTTAAAGCTGACCGAAAAATATGTAAAGTACATTTTAGCGATATCCTTTTTATACAAGGCTTAAAAGATTATGTAATTATTCATACCGAAAGCCAAAAAGTTATTACCGCCCTGAATATTAAAACGGTTCACGAACAATTGCCTAAAAATATGTTTGTAAGGGTAAGTAAATCGTATATTGTTCATGCAGTAAAAATTGATTCTATTGACAACAATACTATATACATAGGTAAAAATGAAATTCCTATCGGTAACATTTACAGAGATTTCTTTTTTGAAGAATTTGTTACCAAAAAGATTTTAAGTAGGTAAAATAAAGTCCTTACTTCCATACAGTAAGGACTTTTTTTATAATATCTTTGCACCAAAATTTAGTAATAATGAAAACGCTGCACAAACTGCTACTTTTAAGCAGTTTAACTTTTATTACCGTGCCTTCTTTCGGGCAGGAAGTTGCCACAAACCCTTACACAGCAAACAACAAAGGAAAAATATTTATTTACTGGGGCGGAAACCGTGGTTTTTATTCAAATTCTGATATTCATTTTAAAGGAGACGATTTTAATTTTACGGTTAACGATGCTACTGCACACGACAAACCAAAAGGCTGGCATGTAGATTACATCAACCCTACAAAAATGACCATTCCGCAGACCAATTTGCGTGTGGGGTATTTCATTACAGACAATTACAGTGTTTCTATAGGTGTAGATCACATGAAATATGTAATGACCCAAAACCAAGAGGCAATCGTTACAGGTACTTATCCGAACGAAGGTACTTATGGAGAAGTGCTTCCTAACGGAAAAACCAAACTTACCGAAGATTTTTTAATGTTTGAACATACCGATGGTTTAAACTATGTAAATGCCGATATAGCACGCCACAAAGATTTCTCTAAATATTTAGGCATTACAAATACCGATAAAATTCAGTTTAGCGGCTTAGTCGGTGTTGGCGCAGGTATTTTATACCCGAAAACAAACGCTACCGTTTTGGGGCGCGAACGTCATGATGATTTTAAAGTTGCCGGTTGGGGTGTTTCTGCAAAAGCAGGGGTAAATGCTACCTTTTTCAAGCACTTTTTTATTCAATACGAATGGAAATTCGGATATATTGATATTACAAAAGCTCCGATTATTTTAAACAACGGTGCCTATGCGTCGCATCACTTTACATTTAACCAAGGGATATTTGTTGTAGGTGGTATTTTTAAACTGTAATTAACGTTTTAATAGAAATTAAAAACGTAATTTTGCATCCTCAATTTTAAGTCTATGAGAACTAAATCTTTAAAGAAAAATAAAATCAACGTTGTTACCCTTGGGTGTTCTAAAAACATTTACGACAGTGAAGTTTTAATGGGACAGTTAAAAGCAAGCGGTAAAGATGTCACACATGAAGCTGCCAATAACGAGGCGAACATCGTGGTAATTAACACCTGTGGTTTTATAAATAATGCAAAAGAAGAATCTGTAAACACGATTTTAGATTATGTTGACAGAAAAGAACAGGGTTTAGTAGATAAGATTTTTGTAACCGGATGTTTATCTGAACGTTACAAGCCTGATTTGGAAGCTGAAATTCCGGATGTGGATCAATACTTTGGAACAACCGATCTACCTTTGCTTTTAAAAGCTTTAGGTGCAGATTATAAGCACGAATTATTAGGCGAACGTTTAACCACAACACCTAAAAATTATGCTTATTTAAAGATTTCCGAAGGATGCGATCGTCCGTGCTCGTTTTGTGCGATACCTTTAATGCGCGGAAAACACGCATCGCAACCAATTGAAAAACTGGTTAAAGAAGCAGAAAATTTAGCAAAAGATGGCGTTAAAGAACTAATTTTAATTGCACAAGATTTAACTTATTACGGGTTGGATTTATACAAAAAACGCAACCTTGCAGAATTACTTGAAAACCTTGTGAAGGTTGAAGGAATAGAATGGATCCGTCTACACTACGCCTTCCCTACCGGATTTCCGATGGATGTTTTGGAACTGATGAAACGTGAGCCTAAAATCTGCAATTACATCGATATTCCGTTGCAGCACATTGCAGACAACGTTTTAAAATCAATGCGTCGTGGAACAACTTATGCAAAAACCACGCAGCTTTTAAAAGATTTTAGAGCAGCCGTTCCGGGAATTACCATTCGTACCACTTTAATTGTAGGATATCCGGGTGAAACCGAAGAAGATTTCGAAATCCTTAAAAACTGGGTTAAAGAAATGCGTTTTGAGCGTTTAGGCTGTTTTACCTATTCACACGAAGAAAATACGCATGCTTATTTGTTAGAAGATGATGTTCCTGCCGATGTAAAACAAAATCGTGCAAACGAAATCATGGATATTCAGGCACAGATTTCATGGGATTTGAATCAGGAGAAAATCGGAAAAACATTCCGTTGTATCATCGACCGAAAAGAAGGAAATAATTTTGTTGCAAGAACGGAATTTGATTCGCCCGATGTTGATAACGAAGTGTTGATCGATGCAAGCAAACATTACCTGAAAGTAGGCGAATTTGCAATGGTTGAAATTTACGACGCTACCGAATTTGATTTATACGGAACACCTATAACTAAATAAAAACAAAAGGGCTATCTCAAAACCAAATAAGCAGTTTGGTTTGTCATTCCGACGAAGGAGGAATCTTTTACTTATTAGTTGAGATTCTTCATTTCACTTCGTTGCATTCAGAATGACAATTTTGAGGCAGCCCTTTTTATTGTTTAAAAACTATGTCCAGCATCATACTCCTTTTTCTTTGTCTTTTTATTGGCATCGGAATACAAAAGATCAATAATTTTCCTAAAAACACGGCAGTTGTACTTAACCAGTACATTTTGTATGTAGCCTTGCCGGCAATGGCACTTCATTATCTGCCTAAAATTCAACTAACCTGGAGTTTATTATTACCGGCATCGGTTGCGTGGATTTCCTTTGGGTTGTCGTTTTTACTGTTTAATTTCTTGGGAAAGATCAATAACTGGTCAAAAAAACTTACGGGTTGTTTAATTATTACATCGGGTTTGGGGAATACATCGTTTGTAGGAATTCCGATCATTCAGGCTTTGTATGGTGATGAAGGCTTGAATACTCTTATTATTGTGGATCTTCCGGGAACATTTGTCGTACTTTCAACTGTTGGGGTTTTGGTAGCAACCATGTATTCCAACCAAAAAGGAAATGGAGAATCAATAGTTAAAAAAATGTTTCGCTTTCCGCCTTTATTGGCATTTTTAGTCGGATTGACAATGGTTTTGTTTCAAATAGATTTTCCGGATGCCTTAAGTACTACTTTTAAACAACTATCGGCAACCATATCGCCCGTTGCATTGATTTCGGTGGGATATCAATTGAAATTTAAAACCTACGGTAAGCACTTTAAGTTTTTAATATTGGGATTGTCTTTCCAGCTGATTATACTGCCTTTTGTAATTTTAACCTTATTTTACTTTTTATTAGGAAAAACCGATCTGGCTACCAAAGTATGCATTATTGAAGCAGCCATGGCACCCATGATTACCGGAGCTATACTAGCATCAACCTACGGACTGAAACCCGAATTAAGTAATATGATGGTGGGTTATGGCATACCGCTATCGTTTATTACCATTGCCGGCTGGTATTTTATTGTGGAGTTTTTGTTGGGGTAAAACTTCACAAATTATCTAACGGACTTTTAATTTTTCTTTTAGCAGGATCAGTTAAAATAGATATAATTTAAAGTGGTTTTAATGTTTTTATGTCCCAACAGGTCTTTTACAAAACGTATATCGGTTCCTTGCTCTATAAGAGATGGCGTAACTGTGGCGACAAAGTAATATACAAATCCGTTTTTTGAATATTTTTCTAACCTAACAAATCAATCAATCCCTGTTTAGAAAACAACTTCAAAATAACTTCTATTCCCAAATCGGACTGATAGGAAGAAATGTTCTTTGTATTTAAAAACCTCTTTAGGTAAACCGTACCAGGATAAGGCGTGTTCAGTTGCGTAAAAGGCGGTGTAATTAATAAAATTTGTGTTTCCAAACAGTGAAAAATTTAGGCAAAAATACATTTTTTAAAGACGATATTTCTTAATACCCATATTAAAAAGTACCATTTTGCCGAATTCAGCCTATTGCCGTATCTTACTTCAGTTTTTTCTATATATAATTATTGAATCTAAAATGTTTTTTATCAAAATTCCATAAGGAATAATGTTTATTACAAGTTCTAATTCTTTTATGGCTTTTTGTATATCTGTTTTAGATGTGGACAAGCACTCAAATATAACATCTTCTTTATTTACAAATTCTGAATTTTTATAGTAATAAGAAACTGCTTGTAATGTTTCAAGTGCTGATAGCAAAGTTTCAGTTTTCGTGAAGTGGTTTTTATTTTCCCGCAAAAAAGACAACGGTTTTGAGTAATTTATTTCGATAATACTTTTTATGTGCGGTTGTTTAACTTTCATAGTGTAATTATTTAAAAAACGTGGGCTATTCCAAATTGCTTGTTTAGAAAGCCCGACCAAAGGCAGAAACACAAAGCAAAAAGGAACGCCCACGAAACCGCAGACGTTTCCACTTTCACTCTCCTGTGCTTCTTAAAAAAAAATTGGTCGTATTTTCTAAACAGGAAAATTTTAAAGCGAAACGCTATATTTTAATATTTTTTTCTATACTTTTTTAATTCATTAATTTCTCTTTATTGCATAGTTAAGAAAAGTTATTCATTTTTTCAATAAAATGACCCTATATTTTTCTCTTTACTTTGTTATATTCCACAGCTTCACTTTTACCAATATTTTATAGTTTAATATGATGCAAGAGGTTTAGTATTTTATTAAATTTGAAAAAAATCAGATAAATGTTCCAAATTCCTTACGAACAAACCGGCTATTTCTCTAAATTAATGATTGATTATCTCTGTAAGAGCAATCAGTTAAGTACTTTATACAACCGTTTTCCTTCGATAGAAAATTTTAAAGACCAGATTTTAGAAAAACAGGTTGATTTTCCTTCAACAAACAGACAGATACTTGCAGATAACCTACAAAATCAATATAAAAATTTTTCGGTAACAGCTGCCACTCAAAATAACATCAACAGCCTTAAAAACAACAATACGTTTACTGTTGTAACCGGGCATCAGCTTAATCTTTTTACGGGACCGCTTTACTTTTTATATAAAATTATATCTACCATTAATTTATGTAAGGAATTAAAAACGGCTTATCCTGATTACAACTTTGTGCCGATTTATTGGATGGCTACCGAAGATCATGATTTTGACGAGATTAACTTTTTTAACTTCAATCGAAAGAAATTTCAGTGGAATAAGGAAGTTTCGGGCCCGGTTGGCAGATTGAATACCGATGGATTACAAGCAGTTTTTGATCAATTCAAAAAACATTTACCTTTAGGAAAAAATGCCAACGAGCTTACTCTTTTGTTTGAAAACGCTTATTTAAAACACAACAATTTAGCCGATGCCACCCGATATTTAGCAAATGAATTGTTCGGAACGGAAGGTTTGGTTATTATTGATGGTGATGATGTGGGGTTAAAACAACTTTTTATTCCACATATTAAGGAAGAACTGAATCATCAATCGTCTTTTAAGGAAGTCGAGAAAAGTTTTGATATCTTAAAAGACTATATTATTCAGGTAAATCCTCGCGAAATAAATTTGTTTTTTATTAAAGATGGCTTGCGAGAACGTATTGTTTTTGAAGATGATTTATACAAAGTTTTAAACACCGAAATACAGTTTACAAAAGACGAATTGTTGAATTTGGTTGACACAAATCCAGAAAAATTCAGTCCGAATGTTATTCTGCGTCCGCTGTATCAGGAAGTTATTTTACCGAATTTATGCTACATTGGCGGTGGCGGCGAACTGGCTTATTGGTTGGAACTGAAAGAAATTTTTACGCTGCACAAAATAACATTCCCGATGCTTTTGTTGAGAAATTCGGTTTTACTGGCAACCAAAAAACAAAATCAAAAACGCGAGAAATTAAATCTTTCTTGGGAAGAATTGTTCTTAAAAACCGATGATTTCCTACAAAAGAAAACAAAAGATTTCGCTCAACATGTATTCGATTTTGAACAGCAAAAACAGTTTTTAAAAGAACAATTTACTGCTTTAAAAGAAGTTACATTGCAAACTAACAAATCGTTTATTGGTGCGGTAAATGCACAAGAAGCGAAACAAATTAAAGGCTTGGAAAATTTAGAAAAACGTTATTTTAAAGCCGAACGATTGAAAAATCAAGATGAATTAGACAGAATGCTTGATTTAAAAATTGCTTTGTTCCCAAACAACAGTTTGCAGGAACGTGTTGATAATTTTTCGACTTTATACGCTGAATACGGTCAGAAAATGATTGATAAATTATTAGAAAATTTACATCCGTTAGATCAAAATTATTCGATAATTGTTTTGTAATTTGGATTTCAATAGGCTTATAATTTAAATGATTATCGGAAAGCTTGTACCAAAGAGAATGTATCAAATCCTCGTCAGTTCGAGCGAAGTCGAGAACCAGAGCCTGTCGAGAACTTATAATTAACAACTTCTCGATAGCCTGTCTTGAGCTTGCTGAAAAGCTTTACTCCTTTATGCTCCTCGAAGCAACGAGTTGTATATTTGTTATAAAATAAATATTATGCACGCATACTTTTTTGTATATTTACCTATCAACCAAATAGTAAAGTATGGATTATTCACAAAAAATGTTACGCGACGATGCGTTAAAAGATAAAGTAATTATTGTAACAGGCGGTGGAAGCGGTTTGGGAAAAGCCATGACCACCTATTTTTTAGAGTTGGGTGCAAAAGTTGCTATTACTTCTCGCGATTTAGATAAACTAAAAACTACTGCCAAAGAATTAGAAGATCAGACAGGCGGAACTTGTCTACCAATCGCATGTGATGTACGGCATTACGATCAGGTAGAAAATATGTTACAAGAAGTGTTGTCGACATTTGGAAAAGTCGATGTTTTGTTGAACAATGCTGCTGGTAACTTCATCTCTCCTACCGAACGTTTGTCGGCAAATGCGTTTGATACCATTATTGATATTGTTTTAAAAGGAAGCAAAAACTGTACGCTTGCTTTAGGGAAACATTGGATTGGCAAAGGCGAAAAAAACAAAACCGTTTTAAATATTGTTACCACTTATGCCTGGACAGGTTCGGGTTATGTGGTACCAAGTGCAACAGCAAAAGCCGGTGTGCTGGCAATGACACGCAGTTTGGCAGTTGAATGGGCAAAATACGGAATACGTATGAACGCGATTGCTCCGGGTCCTTTTCCTACCAAAGGTGCATGGGATCGCTTATTACCCGGAGATTTGAGAGAAAAATTCGATATTTCGAAGCAAGTCCCATTACGTAGAGTTGGCGAACACCAAGAATTAGCTAATTTAGCTGCCTATCTGGTTTCAGATTTTTCTCAATACATAAACGGCGAAGTTGTTACTATCGATGGTGGTGAATGGCTGCAAGGTGCAGGCGAATTTAATATGTTGGAAAATATCCCGAAAGAATTATGGGATCTATTGGAACAAATGATAAAAGTAAAAGGGAATAAATAAATAAACAGCTCAAATGAGCTGTTTTTTATCCTTAAAAAGTTCCTATCAAACCAATTCCGTTACCTATAACAGAAAAATTCCAGGTGATATTTTTCTTCTTATATTTTTCCCAAGGATTTTCGTATTTCGTTTGTTCAAATCGTTTAATAACCGTTTTAGTACAAAAATAAGCCAGAATTCCACCAAAAGCCACATCGCTTACCCAGTGGGCATTTGCGTACATTCTACTTGCCATGGTTACCGCAGCCCCCGTATAAAAAAGTCCTTTTAGCCAAGGTTGTTCTACCCTTTCTGCCAAAACAAATGCCGTTACAAAAGCAATTTGCGAATGTCCCGAAGGAAAAGAACTAAATCCCGGATCATTTTTAAATGGTCTGAATTCGTAATTTCCTAGGTCTTCTGTTGGTCGGGCTCTACCCACAATCTTTTTCATAGCAGTTTGCAGCACACCCGATGTTGCGTAAGCCAATGTCAATATTGCAGCTGTTTCTTTTGTCCATTCATCATTAATAATCCAACCCGTTGCATAAAATCCGCTGGCAACAATAACTGCCGCGTACGGTTTTCCGTTTCGGTATCCAAAATCGCCTAATTTATTGACAAATTTTCCCTGATCTCTATTCATAAATTCATTTACAGGTTTATCGGCAAGCGTTAAAAGTGCCGTTCCGCCTAAAGCAGCTCCAAAATTAAGCAGATCATTTTTCTGCCAGCGAACAGGCGATGAAAGCGTATATATAAAAGCATCGGTAATACGAACAATATCCGGCGTTTTCTTGGGCATTGTATATAGCGAATCGGAAAAAACTTCAGTAATCGTTAAAGTATCTTTCGGCTGTACATCTATTTCAAAAGTGGTTCTTTCGGCAGTCAATGAATCTGTTTGTGAATAACAGCATGTTCCACAAGCAAATAACACAATAAAAACCAATCTTTTAAAGTACATTTTTATTTTTTAAAGGTGCAAATATAAAAATTGAAACCGTTATTAAAGGATCAGCAGTGACCTATTAATGTTAATTTAACGTGAACGCAAAATGTTTAGTATGTTATTATAAATTGAATTTAAACACAATACACGATTATTAGCCAAAATCGTCTTAAAAAGAAACGATAAAATATACTTAGCATTTTTAGTTAAGATAATTAATTGTATTTTTACACTTCAAATTTTTGTAAAGAAAAAATGGGTAAAATCATTGCTATAGCGAATCAAAAAGGTGGTGTGGGAAAAACCACCACTTCTGTTAATTTAGCCGCATCCTTGGGTGCTTTAGAAAAGAAAGTATTATTGATTGATGCCGATCCGCAAGCAAATGCTACTTCTGGTTTAGGTATTGATGTTGAATCGGTTGAAGCAGGAACCTATCAGATTTTAGAACACAGTGTACTGCCACAGGATGCTGCGGTGGAATGCTCGGCTCCGAATGTCGATATAATTCCGGCACATATCGATTTGGTAGCCATTGAAATTGAATTAGTAGATAAAGAAAATCGAGAGTACATGCTGAAACAGGCACTGGCTTCGATTAAAGAACAATACGATTATATTATTATTGACTGTGCACCATCGTTAGGTTTATTAACACTGAATGCCTTAACGGCTGCAGATTCTGTAGTGATTCCTATTCAGTGCGAATATTTTGCCTTGGAAGGTTTAGGCAAGTTGCTGAATACCATTAAAAGTGTTCAAAAAATTCACAACCCGAATTTGGATATTGAAGGATTGCTTTTAACCATGTACGATTCTCGTTTACGATTATCTAATCAAGTTGTTGATGAAGTTCAGAAACATTTTAACGACATGGTTTTTGAAACCGTTATTCAACGTAACGTAAAATTAAGCGAAGCTCCTTCATTCGGCGAAAGCATCATTAATTACGATGCGGCAAGTAAAGGTGCAAGCAACTACTTGAGTCTGGCACAGGAAATTATTAAGAAAAACAGTACCAACTAATGGCAAAGGCAGTTAAAAAACAGGCATTGGGTCGTGGTTTATCGGCACTTTTAAAAGATCCTACTAACGACATTAAATCGATAGAAGATACAAATGCAGATAAAGTTGTTGGAAATATCATTGAACTGGAACTGGATTTTATCAAGGTAAACCCTTTTCAGCCAAGAACAAATTTTAACGAAGAAACCTTAAAGGAACTTGCTACATCTATTAAAGAATTAGGTGTTATTCAACCTATTACGGTTCGAAAAATCGATTTCAACAAATACGAATTAATTTCGGGCGAACGCCGTTTACGGGCATCAAAACTTGCTGGTTTACAAACTATTCCGGCTTATATCCGTATTGCAAACGACAACGAATCGCTTGTAATGGCACTGGTTGAAAATATTCAGCGTCATGATCTGGATCCTATTGAAATTGCGATGTCGTACCAACGATTGATAGACGAAATTCAGTTAACGCAGGAACAAATGAGCGATCGTGTAGGTAAAAAACGATCGACAATTACCAACTATCTGCGTTTGCTGCGTTTAGATCCCATTATTCAAAGCGGTATTCGCGACGGATTTATTTCTATGGGTCATGGTCGTGCAATCATTAACATTGAAGATCACGAAGCACAGACAGATATCTACCACAAAATCATCAAGGAAAATTTATCTGTTCGTGAAACCGAAGCATTGGTAAAAGCGTATCAGGAAGGTTTGCTGAACAATTCTACAAGTGTTCCTTCGAAGAAGAAAATTACTTATACCATTTCCGATTCTCAACGAAAAATATTTACAGATTTTTTCGGAGCAAAAGTAGATGTTAAGATAGCAGCAAACGGTAAAGGAGCCATAAATGTACCTTTTCATTCGGCAGAAGATTTAGAACGTATCATTAAACTTTTAAACAAATAGTGTTTTCTAAATTCTACATTATTGCTTTTTGTCTGTTTTTTGGAACCATTTCTGCACAAAACGATACATTGAAAGTGATGCAGCCCCAACAGATAAAATTAAATGCGCAGGCATTAAACCCTTTGGCTCCGGCTAAAGCAGCATTTTATTCGGCAATTTTACCGGGTTTGGGTCAGTATTACAACAAAAGCTATTGGAAAATCCCTCTGGTTTACGGTGGTATGGGCACCAGTCTGTATTTTTATTTAGACAACAACAAGAAATACAACGTTGCCCGCGATGAATACAAGTTGCGTTTACGTGGAATAGATCGTACCAACAATCCAAAAGTTGGTTCATATACACAGGAACAATTGGCTACGGTACAGCGAAATGCACAGCGAAACCGAGATTTATCATTATTTATTACAATAGGTATCTATATTTTAAATATTGTTGATGCCAATGTTGATGCGCATTTGCAACAATTTAACGTTGATGAAGACCTTAGCTTTAAACCAACTTTAGAATACAATCCGTTAATTAACCAACATCACTTTAACGTTAACGTGAGTTATAAATTTTAATTTATGAAAATAGCATTATTAGGCTACGGAAAAATGGGCAAAGAAATTGAAAAAATTGCCTTACAGCGTGGTCACGAAATAGTTTTAAGAAAAACAGAAGAAAACGATTACAGCGGATTGGAACATGCCGATGTTGCTATTGATTTCAGTATCCCAACTGCCGCAACAGAAAATATCAGTACGTGTTTTAACCATAACATTCCTGTAGTTTCGGGCACAACGGGCTGGTTGGAACATTATAATGATATGACCGATCTTTGCAAAGAAAAAAATGGAGCTTTTTTATACGGATCGAACTTTAGCGTAGGTGTGAATTTGTTTTTTGAACTGAATTCGTACCTGGCAAAATTAATGGCGAATATTAAAGAATATAATGTATCAATGGAAGAAATCCATCATACCCAAAAATTAGATGCTCCAAGTGGTACAGCCATTTCATTGGCACAGGGTATTATTGCCGAAACAGATTACAAGCAATGGACCATGGACGAAGCCAAAGAAAATGAAATCTACATTGATGCAAAACGCATTGAAGATATTCCTGGTACACACAGTGTTTTTTATAAATCAGCCGTTGATGAAATAGAAATAAAACACACAGCTTTTTCACGTCAGGGCTTTGCATTGGGTGCGGTTATTGCCGCAGAATGGATTTTAGGCAAAAAAGGCATCTTTACTATGAAAGATGTTTTGAATTTAGGCTAATTTACCAAACCACATAGAAAACAAAGATAGCTGTGTTTAATTTTGTTAAGACAAAATGTAGCCTTAAATCAAAGGTAACAGTACATAAAAAAACTATGTGGTAAAAAAAACATTGGTTATTTTTGTTACAGAACAAAAGTAATTTTACAAAAAAAAGTATATTCGTTAAAAATATTTAGGTTATGACATTTACAGAATGGTTTTTATTTTTCCTTGCAGTTCAGGTGATTCACTTTTTGGGTACCTGGAAATTATATGTAAAAGCGGGTAGAAAAGCGTGGGAAGCAGCAGTACCTGTTTATAACGCAATTGTATTAATGCAGATCATTAACCGACCAAAATGGTGGGTTATTTTACTCTTTATTCCTATTGTTAATTTAATCATGTTTCCGGTTGTATGGGTTGAAACTTTACGCAGTTTTGGTAAAAATTCAACTTTAGATACAATATTAGGCGTAGTTACTTTAGGATTTTACGTGTATTACGTGAACTATTTTGAAAACGTTTCCTATATACCAAACCGAAGCATAAAACCTAAAACCGAAGCCAGCGAAACCGTAAGTTCTATACTGTTTGCTGTTGTGGTTGCAACCATTATACACACGTTTTTTATACAGCCGTTTACCATACCAACCTCATCGTTAGAAAAAACGTTATTGGTGGGCGATTTTTTGTTCGTAAGTAAAGTAAACTATGGCGCCCGCGTTCCTCAAACTGCAATTGCCTTTCCAATGGTACACGATACCATTCCGTTGGCAAAAGTAAAATCGTACAGTAAATTTCCACAGATACCTGAAATGCGTTTCCCTGGATTTGAAAAACCGTCTCATAACGACATTATGGTTTTTAACTGGCCTGTTGATACCGTTCCTTATTTTGGATACAGAGGTAACGAACGTTTTGACAAGCCGATGGATAAAAAATCGAACTACGTTAAAAGAACCGTTGGTTTACCGGGCGATAATTTAGAAATTAAAGACGGGGTTGTTTATATAAATAATAAAGTATTAAATTTAGGCGATCGCGCTAAAATTCAGTATTCTTATGATGTAACAACTAATGGAACTCCTTTAGACGTTAATTTTTTAGTTAAAGATTTAGGTGTTACCGATGGTGCAATGCAGATGTCCACAAACACCTATAAAATTTTTGCTTTAACTGAAGAAGGTGCTGAACGTTTAAGACAACTTTCATCGGTAACCGAAGTAAAAAGAAATGTAGAGACACAACCTGAACCTCATCCTTTCAAAACAAATGTGCTAGCCATTTTCCCTCACAACAAAGCTTGGAATCGTGACAATTTAGGTCCGATACATATACCTGCAAAAGGAGAAGTTGTTCAGTTAGCCCCTGAAACACTGCCAATGTACAAAGCCATTATCACCGATTACGAACACAATAAATTAGAAATTAAAGAAGGATCGATCTTTATAAACGACAAGCCGGTGACAACCTACACCATTCAACAGGATTATTACTATATGATGGGAGACAACCGTCATAATTCAGAAGATAGTCGTTATTGGGGATTTGTACCTGCGGATCACATTGTAGGAAAACCTGTTTTCATCTGGATGAGTATGGATCCTAACGTTCCAATGGGTAAATTATTCGACAAGATTCGTTGGGAGCGTTTGTTTACAACCGTTCACGGTACAGGCAAACCACATTCGTTCTTTATTTATTTCGTAATTATTTTAATTGGCTGGACAGGTTACAGCTTCATCAAAAAACGTAAGGCAAAAAAGTATAAATATTAATGAATATCCTATTACATCCTACCTATTTTCCATCGGTTAGTCATTTTGTGGCAATGCTCCAAGCTGATACTGTGGTATTCGAGGCAGATGACAATTTCCAGAAACAAACAAACCGCAACCGTATGTACATTTACAGTGCAAACGGTTTGCAGTTGTTAAACATACCGGTAAAGCACAGTAAAGAGCTACACCAGAAATACCGAGATGTTAAAATAGAAAACGATTTTAACTGGCAAAAACAACACTTTAAATCGTTAGAAGCCGCTTATAGAACATCGCCCTATTTTGAGTTTTTTGAGGATGATATTCGTCTGATCTTTGAAAAGAAACATTCTTTTTTAATGGATCTGAATCTTCAAATCCATGAAATTGTAACTGATTGTTTAGGTATTAAAATTCCGTACACCAAAACCACCGAATATTTTAAAGAACCTTTGCAAACCGATTTTCGATTCTTGGCAAACGGCAAAAAAGACGAAAACGTTTTTGATTCGTACATACAGGTTTTTCACGAAAAACACGGTTTTTTAAACAATTTAAGTATTTTAGATTTGCTTTTTAACGAAGGCAGACATGCAGTTGATTACTTGAAAAAACAAACTTTGACTTTATAGTCATGTCTTCTATTATATTTTGCCACAAATTAACGATCAATAATTTGTGGCTTTTCTTTTTATAAATGATTACCATCATCCTAAGTTTTATTTGTCATTCTGAAAGAAACGTAGTGGAGTGAAGAATCTCTTTCAATAATCAAATACATTCCTCCTTCGTCGGAATGACAAAAAATAAAGAATTCTGCATTATAACAGATCAATAATTCATTTTTAATGTGACTTTACTCTTTCTATTTGCGTAAGAATCCCTATATATTTGTTAAAAAAAAGTTTTATAAAAATTTACTTCCTATTTTCGTCAAAACACTTATTTGATTAAAATGATAAAAACACTAGTACTATTTATTTCTCTTTTTTCAGCTACTTTTTGCTGGACACAAACCAAAACCGAAAATGATTTGTATGTTGCGGGTTATCGAAATGAAGATTTCAATACAGCTTATTTGGGATTTGTAAAAAAGAAAAACGATTCACTCTATTTTTTTTCAAATGATGAAAATCGATACAATGTAATGCCTTCAAGCAATTTTGAAAAAGATACGTTAGGCTTAAAAACTAAATTGATTGTTACTGATAACAAAATCTCACTCTCTTATAATTCTGACCAAGAAAGAGAAGATTATCACTATTTTAAAGTGGAAGACGCTAAATTTACAATTGATCAAGTCAGAGAAATTAAAGGCAAAAGATATACAGCTGAATTTGATAAAGTGGCAATGATTCCTAATCGAGATCTAAAAATACAGTACGAAATATTTTTTTTAGATTCATCGAATGTAGAAATCACATATACTTACACTTTAAATAACATTATACTTTACACTGAAAAAGAAATTAAGAACATTACTGTTCATTCTATTGATAATAAAGTCTTTTTTAGTTTTTATGATGGTGAATTAAATCTTTACAATCGTTGGTATCAGTTAAAAGATCTTCAAAAGGATCGATTTTCTTTTATTCATTATGCCGAAACAAAAAAGATTGTTGATGTTTATACAGTAAAATCTAATAAAAATCCAGAAATCAATGCTTCAAATTTTAAAATGTGTTTGGATCGTCGCCCAAATGAATATTATAATTTTGAACCTGACATTTCTTATACACATGGAAACAACTCCTTATTAAAACGATTAATTAAAGATGCTCCTATAACAAAAGGAAACGGATTTATAACCATACATTTTGCCATAAACTGCGAAGGAAAAGTAGGAAGGTTTGGTTTAGAACAAATGGATACTGATTATCAGTCAGCTTCGTACGATCCAAAATTAATCAAGCATTTGATACAGGAAATAAGCAAAATTACAGAATGGAATCTTCCTGAAAATATCTCAACTGATATACATCGTTTTTTTATGTTTAAAGTTACTAATGGAAAAATAACCGAAGTATGGCCTTAAAGAAAATCTTTTTATACAATTTAATTTTTATCGGATTTTTTCATTCTTCGTATTCACAAGAATCTAATCCGTTTGTACATTTATCAAAAGAAAAACGTATAGAGCTAGCTGATAAATATCATAATTTATCGCAAACTGTTTATCAAACTTCGGAAATACACCGAATTTACAAAGACAGTGCATTATTAGCAGTTCCCGATCACGTAAACTATATGCAACGGGCATCTTATTCCTACAAAAAAGCGGGCGAACACATAAAGGCTATGGAAATGCTTAACAAAGCGGTAACAATTGACACTATAAATAGAAAAACCGCTGCATTGGAGTACAAAGCATGGAGTATGCTGTATTTTTACCGCGATTATGAAAGCACCATTAAAGACGTTGATAAAATTATAGAAATAAGTAAAATTCCCTATAAAGCCTGTCATGGCGAATCGTGTTTGCTTTTGAAGGCACAGGCGTACTATCAATTGGGCGAATATAAAAAAGCGATTGAAACTTTTGATTATTTGTTTACCATTCTTAAAGAGCAAGGTGTAGATCCCAAAGATGATTTTTTATCTAATTTCTATCTGGCGCGAAGTTATTTTAAATTGAATGATTTAGACAAATCGCTTTTTTATTTACAAGAACAACTGAATATGCCTTATAGCGTAAAAGCCGAATTGAATTTTTATGTAGGGCAGATTTATGTTTTGAAAAATGATAAAGCGAAAGCAAAGCAACATTTTATAAAGACAAAGGAATTATACCTACAAAATGATAAAATGAATGAGCCTTATATCGAACGGTTCGATGAAATTTTTATGAATGATATTAATTTAGAAATCAGTAAATTATAGTTATAAAATACGAAATGTTTTTTTTATTCATTTATAAAACTATCTTTGCTGAAAATTTAATAATATTTACCTATGAAAAAATTAGTAGCTCTTTCGGCTTTACTATCTTTAACGTTAGTTAGTTGTGGTGATGACGATAAACCTCAAGATCAAAATCCAATTATTCAAGACCCTTTAGTTGGTAAATGGAATATGGTTAAAGGAGAAGTTTATCAAAATGGCACTTTACTTCTGGAAGAAGATTTAAAACCTGGTGATTGCAATTATGATTTTTACGAATTGAAAACTGGTGGAATAAAAGACGAAATTTATCACGATGAAGATGCTGATTGTGCACAAGGCAATTATACTGGAACTTGGGTTTACAACGCAGCTGCAAAACAAGTTACTTTAGTCGATGAAGAAGATGGTTACACTATGGTAGTAGAAGTAATTTCTGTAACTGCAAGCGATTTGAAAATAAAATTAATTAGTGAAGAAGGTGAACCATTACCTGAAGGTATAGAAGTATTTACTTACTTAAAAAAATAACACTATCTAAAGCTGTCTTTTAAGGCAGTTTTTTTTATTGCTTCTTTTCTCTATTAAAATTCAATCGTGCCATTATTGGAAAATGATCTGAATTTTTTAAATTCTTTAAAGGTTTTAAATTCTTTCACTTCAAAAACCTTATCAACCAAAATATAATCGATATGGGCAGGGTAATATTTGTAGTTATAGGTTTTTCCGAAACCTTTACCGGCTTCAACAAACGCATTGTTCATATCGCCGATAATGTTTTTAGAAATGTATGAAAACGCTGTGTTGTTCATATCTAACAAAAAAACTAGATAAATTTATGAATCTTCCAAAAAAATGTATCATTTATATATGAAGATAATGCTTTATTAAAATAAGGAAATAATCTTAATTTCAGCAATAAATTTAAAATAATTTCTGATAAATAACTATGACCATCATAAGCTCATACTCTTGAAGTATTTTACTACTCAAAAAACAACAATAAAAAGGTGTTTATTTTAAATACTTCTTAGTTTTTGTTATATATTTAGGCACAACTAAAATACAAATAATGAAAAAAATTTTACTTTTAAGTGCTTTCATCACCATAGGATTAATGGGGTGTAATTCTGAAGACGATTCTGCAGAAAAATCTGCAAACAATAATGCATTTAAAACAAAGTTGGTAGGCTCATGGATTTACAAAAACAAAATTGTGTTTAAAAATGGAAATCAAGAAGAGACTTACAATTATGGTTCAACAATATGTCCTAATCCATACTTAACCTTAAACAGTGACGACACAAGTAGCAATGTTACATATAATGCTGATAAAAATTGCAACGAAGATGTAAATTTAAGCTCGTGGGAATTTAATAATAACAATAAAGAAATAAAAATTATCAGTAAAGCTGATAACTCTAGACTAGTTTATACATTAACTAGAGTTTCTGAAGATGAAATAACTTTAAGACTTGATGAAGAGAATGGTGAAAAGATTCCTGAAAACTTTGATATATTAATTAATTTTGATAAGAAATAAAAAAACACACCAATATAATTGGTGTGTTTTTTTATTTCTTATCATTAAAATTCAAACGTGCCATTATTGGAAAATGATCTGAATTTTTAAACTCTTTAAAGGTTTTAAATTCCTTTACCTCAAATATTTTATCAACCAAAATATAATCGATACGGGCAGGATAATATTTGTAGTTATATGTCTTTCCGAAACCTTTGCCTGCTTCCACAAAGGCATCGTTCATATCGCCGATAATATTCTTGTAAACATACGAAAATGCCGTGTTGTTCATATCACCACAAATAATTTTATGCCCTTTAAAATCTGCCATGTGCGCCTGAATCAATTCCGACTGTAACTGCTGCACTTTAAACGCCTCACTTAAACGGTTAAAAATTCGTTTCGATTTACTTTCGTTTATTTCATTAATGTCTGGACTTATGTTTACCGATTGTAAATGAATGCTGTACACACGAATGGTATCTTTGTTTTTAACGATATCGGCATACACCACATTATTATCAGAATTAGGCAACGCAATTTCACCTTCATCTATAATTCTGAATTTTGAAAAAATGGCTTGACCCGTTTTAATCTTTTTGCCGTGCATAATAATGTGTCGAAACTTATAATCGTCCAGTTCATAATCTGCCGATTTGGAATATTCCTGAAAGCATATTATATCCGGATTTTGTTCTTCTATAAAACGCTTGATATTTTCGGCAACATTTTCATCAGGCATCCAGTTAAACAAATTGAATAATCGAACATTATAGCTCAAAACAGTAAAATCAGACTCAATAATTTCTTCGTTCTTTGAAGTAAACTTGTAGAATTTGGCAAAAAACGTGTATCCTATTAAAAAAACAATAACCGATAAAAAAACTTGCTTTTTCAGCTGAATTGCCCAATAGACAACAAACACCAAATTCAGCATTAATAGTGTAGGTAAAATTAGGGTAAGAACAGAAAGAAACGGAAATAGTTTAGGTGCCATAGACGGCAATAAATAACCCATTAATGTTAGTACAACTAACATTATGTTTAGCGCGTAGGCTATTTTATTAAACCATTTTAATTGTTTCATAAGTTTATTTTTGTTTAAACAAAAATTCTTTTTCTTCTTGGGTTAAACTATCGTACCCCGATTTGCTAATTTTATCTAATATAACATCTATTTGTTTTTGTGCGACGTTTTCCTGCGAATTATTTTTGGTAAGATTTACCTTATGCACAGTACGTAAATGGGGTTTACTTTGTGCTTTGTTTGTGATTTTAATAGAAGCTCCTCCCAACCATTTTCCATACAAAAAACCAAAGATGCTTCCGCCAATGTGTGCCAAATGCCCGCCGGCATTATCAAAAAACAGCTGCAACAGATCAAAACCTAAAAACGCAAGGGCAATGTAATATATTGCTACGTTTCCAAAAATTATCAGCTGCACACGCATTTTAGGATTATATCCTACAACCGTAAAAAAAACCGCCATTACAGCACCCGATGCTCCTACAACATAGCTTTGCATTCCAAAAACATTGGCTGTTAAAAAGTAAAATATTCCGGCTGCAATACCTCCTAAAAAATAGGCTTTTAAAAATTGTTTGGAATTGAAAAAGGTAAAGAACAGCTGACTAAAAAAATACAACATTAACATATTAAACAGCAAGTGCATAATATCTGCATGCAGAAAACTATAGCTAACAAACTGCCAAATTCGATAATTAAAGATTTTAAAATCGCTAAACAATGCCAATTGTTCGATAATTGTTTTGTGCAATCCTGGATTAACCTTTTCAGTAAGCATAACAGGAAGACTTATTACACTTACAACAATAAGAAGTTTAATTTCGACCGCAATATTTTTAATATCGAATTTTCTCATGATCTGTTATTTATCCCAACGGAATTGATCGAACTGTTTTTTCTTCCACATCCACATTAACAAAAAGCCCACAACAGCACCGCCTATGTGTGCAAAATGAGCAACACCCGTTCCTCCTGATCCAAAAATAGCCGCGCCTTTAAACCCTAAAACCAAATCTAAAACTAAAACTCCGGGTACAAAATATTTTGCTTTAACAGGTACAGGTATAAAGAGTAAAGCCAGACCAGCATTAGGAAACATAAAGGCAAAAGCCACCAACAAACCATAAATAGCACCTGAAGCACCTACAGCAACTGATAAATAGGAAGATGCTAATGCTTGAATGCCACTTTGAGAAACATATTCTTGCCAACGTATATCAATTCTACCACTACCTAATAACTCAAATATCTCGTTTTCATTAAATCCATTTAAAATTAAAGTGTTTATAACATCATGTATTTGCCAATAATTAACGGCAGTATGCAATAAAGCTGCACCTAATCCACATAAAATGTAAAACAAAATAAACTTTTTACCTCCCCAAATTTGTTCCAACACCGATCCGAATGAATATAAGGCAAACATATTAAACAAAATATGAGAAAATCCGCCATGCATAAACATGTGTGTTATTGGCTGCCAAATTTCAAAACTGGGATTTTCGAAATAATATAACGGAAAATAATCGTTTAATATCGGTACAAAGAAATTTGCCGCTAAAAATATTATTACATTTACAATTAATAATTGTTTTACTACAGGTGTAATCTGATTCATTACATAAATTTTTTATCAATATCTTCTACCTTCATGGTAATAAAAGTAGTTTTGCCAAAGGGCGATGTTTGCGAATCTTCGCATCCAAACAAACTGTTAACAATGTGCTCTTGTTCTTTATCGCTTAAATACGTTCCGGTTTTTACAGCCAAACTCTGCGCCAGCGATTTTGCAATGCGGTCGTGCAGCACATCAACATCGTTAGGAACACTATCTTGCATATCGTTTAAAAGATCTTCCAAAACAATAGAAACCTCACTTTCTGTAATAGATACCGGAATACCTAAAATTACAATTTTTTCGTTAGAAATTTCATCGAATAGAAATCCCATTTGTATCAGTTCATTTTGCAGATTGTTCAGCAATTCCATTTCATACACACTGTAATACAAAGACAAAGGAAACAACAACTGTTGACTTGCATTTTGCTTTACCGTAAACGAACGCATATAATGTTCGTACAGAATACGCTGATGTGCTCTGCGTTGATCTATAATAATCATGCCCGATTTTATAGGGCTTATGATGTATTTTTTTTGAAACTGGTACGATTGCTGATGATTTGTCGGCTGCGACGCATCGTCATCGAACAACGAGCCCGTTATTACTTCTTCATCGAACTGATGATTTGCCGATGTAAGAATGAGTTCTTTTGCATCTGAAATACCTTCATACAGCGTTTCCCATCCGCCCGATTTATGCTTTCTTTCCTGAAACGATCCATTACCAGAGAATCCACTGCCAGTAGCTTTTGGTTTAACATTTTCAAAAGGATTAAAACCGGATTCCATTTGTCCTGCCAAACTACTGCCCGATTTCATACTTTCAAACGGATTGAAAAATGTATCAATTGCAACCGTTGGTTCTGTTGATTTAGTACCTTCGTAACTGTAAGGAACTTCCAAATCGTTATCTTTTTGAAAATCCAATACCGGCGAAACATTAAACTGACCCAGACTATGCTTGATCGTAGCTCGTAAAATAGCATACAGAGCTTGTTCGTCGTCAAACTTAATTTCGGTTTTTGTGGGATGGATGTTAATATCGATACTATTTGGCGGCAATGTTAAATACAGAAAATAACTCGGGTGTGTACCATCTTTCAACAATCCTTCAAAAGCAGCTGTTACCGCATGGTGCAGGTAACCGCTTTTTATAAATCGTTCATTAACAAAGAAAAACTGTTCTCCCCTGCTTTTTTTAGCAAATTCGGGTTTTGCAACAAAACCGTGCACTTCTACAATTTCGGTTGTTTCCTGAACAGGAACCAACTTTTCATTGGTTTTTCCGCCGAAAACATTCACAATTCGCTGACGAAAATTTGATACCGGCAGATTAAACATTTCACTGCCGTTGTTTATAAACGTAAACTGAATGTTGCTGTGTGCCAAAGCCACACGCTCGAATTCATCAATTACATGGCGTAATTCTACCTGATCTGACTTCAAGAAATTTCGTCGGGCAGGAATATTAAAAAATAGGTTTTTAACCGAAAACGATGTTCCGTTTGGAGCCACAACAATTTCTTGCGAAATAATTTTGCTGCCTTCAATAACTACATGCGTTCCTAATTCGGCAGTATGTTCTTTAGATTTTAGTTCCACATGCGCAATCGCGGCAATTGATGCCAATGCTTCGCCACGAAAACCTTTTGTTTGCAGTTGAAATAAATCTTCAGCAATGGATATTTTTGATGTTGCATGACGTTCAAAACACATACGTGCATCAATTTCATTCATTCCTTTACCGTCATCAATAACCTGAATAAGCGTTTTACCCGCATCTTTTATTACCAGCTTAACTGAAGTTGCGCCAGCATCTACGGCATTTTCGAGCAATTCTTTAACTACCGATGCGGGTCGTTGCACCACTTCGCCAGCGGCAATCTGGTTGGCTACGTGATCGGGCAATAAACGTATAACGCTTGACATGTATTGTTGTACTTTTTTTAATGATTTACAAAAATACAATTTTATACGGGATTTAACTTATCAATGCTCTTTGCATAAAGTTAAAGAAAACAAAAAAGCCCTGAAAATTCAGAGCTTTTGTATTATTTATTTAATGCGATCATTTTTAATGCGGCAACCGCAGCTTCGGTTCCTTTGTTTCCGTGGATGCCTCCACTTCTGTCGATCGACTGTTGTTCGTTGTTATCAGTGAGAACACAAAAAATCGTCGGTACATCGTATTTAATGTTCAAATCTTTAATGCCTTGTGTAACGCCTTCGCAAACAAAATCGAAGTGTTTTGTTTCGCCTTGAATTACACAACCTATTGCAATAACAGCATCAAACTCTTCTAACTGGTGCATTTTTTTGCTTCCAAAAATCAATTCAAAACTTCCGGGAACATTCCAACGTACAATGTTTTCAGGTTTCGCTCCGCAATCAATCAATACATCATAAGCGCCTTGAAACAAACCGTTGGTAACTTTATCGTTCCATTCCGAAACAACCAAACCAATTTTTAAATCTGTTGCATCAATTAAATCGGCTTTATTGTATTCTGATAAATTTTTATTAGCTGTAGCCATAATTATTGAGCCATTCCTAAATAAACATCAATATTTGCAGCTTCTACCGAACCTTTGTAATTGTCTTTAATATTGGTAAACAATTTCAACGCTTCGTCTTTCTTACCTAATTCAATAGCCATTAAACCTGCTTTGTAAGCATAACGTGGAGTTGTGAAATCGTTAGTTGTATGTTCTGATGCTTTTTTGTAAAATTCAAAAGCTTCTTGTTGTTGGTTTAATT
>JBEBXJ010000014.1:0-33074 GCA_040391685.1 Paenimyroides baculatum | reverse complement strand
AGGAATAGTAATAATTGCAGCTTTAGCAGGAATTATGTACGTTTTAAATAAAAATAAAGAAACCAGCGCTGCCGAAACAGCAGTTGTTGCACAAAAAAACAATGCAGTTGCAGTACGTGTAGAAACTGCAGATTTTAAAGACGTAAACGGCGAATACATTGCAAACGGTGTGTTTGCTCCTAAACAAGAAGTTAAAATCTCTGCTGAAACCCCAGGAATTGTTACAAAAGTTTTAGTTAAAGAAGGATCATACGTTAGCGCAGGACAAACATTGGCGGTAATTAAAGCCGACAAACAAAATGTTGGTGTAAGTAACGCGCAAGCGGTTTACAATAATGCAAAGGCAGAAGTTGCCCGTTTTGAAAGCGCTTATGCAACAGGTGGTGTAACTAAACAACAGTTAGACCAAATGAAACTGCAACTGGTAAATGCACAAAATAATTTACAAAGCGCTCAGCTTACAGCAGGCGACGTTAACATTAAGGCATCGTTTTCAGGTATTGTAAATACAAAAAGTGTTGAACCTGGATCATACGCAAATCCCGGGACGGAATTATTCGAAATCGTAAACGTATCTACCCTAAAATTAAAGGTAAATGTTGACGAAAAAAATGTTGGATCTTTAAAAATGGGACAATCTATTAAAGTGGAATCTCCTGTTATTGCGAATAAAGAATTTACCGGAAAGATTTCATTCATCGCACCAAAGGCAGATGCCAGCCTGAATTTCCCTGTGGAATTAGAAATCCAAAACAATTCTGCCAACGATTTAAAAGCCGGTATGTACGGTAACGCTTATTTTGGCAGCAGCCAAATGGCAAACGTATTAACCATTCCGCGTAACGCCTTTGTTGGAAGCGTAAGCAGCAGCCAGGTTTTTGTTTACAAAGACGGTAAAGCCGTTTTAACTAAAGTTGTTGCCGGCAGAACTTTCGGAGAATCTATCGAGGTAATTTCGGGAATCGAAAAAGGTGCGCAGGTAATCACATCCGGACAAATAAATTTAGCTAACGGAACAGCCGTTGAAATCATTAAATAAAATAGCTTTAAGCATTCTAGCTTATCGCCTAAAGCAAAAATATAAATGAAAATATCTGAAATATCAATAAAAAGACCCAGTATCATCATCGTATTGTTTTCGATGTTAATACTTGGTGGTATTGCCTCGTACTTTAGTATGGGTTACGAGTTGATCCCAAAGTTCGATGTAAACGTAATTACGGTTCAAACAATATATCCGGGTGCAGCTCCGTCCGAAGTGGAAACATCGGTTACCAAGGTAATTGAAGATGCCGTTTCTTCGCTGGAAAACGTTAAAAAGATCGAATCGAAATCTATGGAAAGTGTATCGGTTGTAATGATCACGCTTAACACAGGAGCCGACGTGAACTTTTTGCTTACCGATGCCCAACGGAAGATTAATGCGGTTATTAACGATTTGCCCGACGATGCTAAAACACCATCGTTAAATAAGTTTTCGTTAGACGATGTTCCTATTATGAACCTTTCGGTAACATCAACCCTAACAGAAAAAGAACTGTACGATTTGTTAGACCAAAAAATACAGCCTGTTTTTGCACGTATCAACGGTGTGGCAAAAGTAGATTTGGTTGGTGGTGAAGAGCGTGAAATCCAGGTAAGTGTAAAACCTGAAAAATTAGCAGGTTACGGGTTGACTATCGGTCAGATTCAGCAGATTTTGGCTTCGTCAAACATGGATTTCCCAACAGGAAACATTAAAACACAAAGCAACCAGACCACTATTCGTTTATCGGGTAAATTTACTTCGTTAGACCAGATGCGTAATTTACCAATTACAACTCCAAGCGGTACTATGATCCGTTTAAGCGACATTGCCGATGTTCAGGACGGAATTAAAGAAGTAGAAAAAATTGCACGTATCGATCAGAAAAACACCATCTTAATGCAGGTGTTCAAGCAATCGGACGCGAATGCGGTGGAAGTATCAGAAGCCGTAAAAAATACAATTTCAGTTAAAGACAAAGATGGCAAATTATTAAGTGGTGTTGAAAAAGATTATGAACAGCAAAAAATAGAAATTTCTATAGCTTCAGATTCTACCGATTATACCATTAGTGCGGCAGACCACGTAATGGTAGATTTAGGTATTGCTGTAGCATTGGTAGCCTTTATTATGTTGTTCTTTTTACACAGTTTGCGCGACGCTGCCATTGCAACCATTGCCATTCCGCTTTCATTAATAGCTACGTTCATTGGTTTAAATTTATTTGGCTATACGTTAAACTTAATGTCGTTACTTGGTTTATCGCTTGTTGTAGGTATTTTGGTGGATGATGCCATTGTGGTAATCGAAAACATTCACCGCCACATGGAAATGGGTAAAAACAAAGTACGTGCTGCTTACGATGGTGCGGCTGAAATTGGCTTTACCGTTACGGCAATTACCTTGGTGATCGTGGTGGTATTCTTACCAATTGCCCTGTCAACCGGTTTGGTATCCGATATTTTACGTCAATTCTGTGTTACGGTTGTGGTAGCAACCATGTTATCATTATTGGTGTCGTTTACGGTGGTGCCTTGGTTGTACTCTCGTTTCGGAAAATTATCCCATATAAGCAAGCATTCATTTTTCGGAAAGATCTTAAACGGATTTGAAGCAGGTTTAACCAAATTAACCAACGGAATTTCTGGAATTTTAGAATGGTCTTTAAAAAACCGTAAAAACAAAATCATTACCTTATTACTAACAATGTTGCTGTTTTTTGCTTCGTTAGGATTAGTAGGTGCCGGATATATTGGTGGTGGATTCTTCCCTACCAGTGATAAAGAAGAGTTTTTAATTCAATTTGAATTACCTAAAGACGCTTCTATCGAACAAACCAACCTGTTAACACAGAAAGCAGAAGCATATCTATCGAAAAAACCGGAAATTGAGAAAATGATTACCACGGTGGGTCAGGCTTCAGATGGTATGATGACAGCTTCGGGAACGAAATACAAATCGGAAATCCAGATTTATCTAGAAGATGGTCATAAGCATAAAGAATCAACTAAAGTATATTCTGCTAAATTAAAACGCGAAATGGAAGGTGTTTTAGTGGGTGCAAAAGTTAAAACGGTTGAAGTGGGTATTATGGGTGCAGAACAGGCTCCGCTTATGCTAACCGTTATTGCATCAAGTCAGGAAGACGCGTTGGAATACGCTCGTAAAGCTGCCGATTTATTAGAAAAAATTCCGGGATCGCGCGAGGTTCGTTTAACATCCGAAGACGGAAACCCTGAAGTTGTCGTAAAATTAGATCGCGATAAAATGAATTCTTTAGGTTTAAATGTAGCAACTGTGGGTATGACCATGCAAACTGCCTTTGCCGGAAATACCGACATGAAATACCGTGCTGAAGATACCGAATACGATATTAATTTACGTTACGACGAAAGTGGTCGTGGTACCATTGACGATGTTAAAACGCTGAAATTCATCAACAACAGCGGACAGTCAATCATGTTAGAGCAGTTTGCTGATATTACTTATGGTTCTGGTCCAACATTATTAGAGCGTCGTGATAAATCGCCGGCTGTTTCTATTCAGGCACAGGTTGTAGGTAAATCAGAAGGAACCATTGCAACAGAATGGGAAGCAGAATTCTCTAAATTAGAACTAAAACCCGGTGTTGTATTTAAATGGGGAGGTAACAAAGAAAACCAGGATGAAGGTTTTGGTACATTAGGAATTGCCTTATTAGCATCTATTTTATTAGTTTACGCTGTAATGGTAGTTTTGTATGACAGTTTCTCTAAACCTTTCATTATTTTGTTCTCTATTCCGCTATCGTTCATTGGAGCATTATTGTTCCTAGCATTAACCAACCAAACATTGAACATCTTTACCATTTTGGGTATTATTATGTTAATTGGTCTGGTAGCGAAAAACGCGATCATGCTGGTCGATTTTGCCAACCATAAAAAAGAAGTTGGTTACAGTACGTACGATGCATTGGTTGCAGCCAACCACGCACGTTTCCGCCCTATCTTAATGACAACAATTGCAATGGTTATAGGTATGCTACCTATTGCAATGGCACAAGGTGACGGATCTGATTTTAACCGAGGTTTGGCAATTGTAATTATTGGTGGATTAATATCGTCTTTATTCCTGACATTAATTATTGTACCGGTAGTTTACGCTATTTTCGACGGAATTGGTCGTAGATTCAGAAAAGGTAAAAAAGCCGATTTTGCAGAATTAATGGTAGCTGATTACGAAGAAAACGAAAATTTTGTTGACGAATTTGGCGAAAAACAAAACTAATTTTTTCTCTATATTTTAAGAAACGACCTTCGGGTCGTTTTTTTTATTTACCAAATATTTAACAGCCTTTTAAAAACAGAAGTTCTAACTTTAGAATTATTAATTTTAAATCAATTGCTATGAACAGATTAGAATTAGAAGGAAAGTGGAACAAAATCAAAGGCGCCGTTAAACAAAAATACGGTGAATGGTTTGACGACGACCAGGCGTTTGCCGAAGGTAAATTTGATGAATACATTGGTAAGATTCAAGAAAAAACAGGAAGAACCAAAGAAGACATCGAACAAGAAATCAGAGATTGGAAAGAAGAAGACAATCATCTTTAGTAAAAATTAATTTAGTAGAGAGGTAGCAATAATTGTTACCTCTTTTTGTTTTTCAAATCTTTTTTTCGCTACTTTTAGTAAACAAATTAATTAAAAAAGAAATTATGGGCGAATACACATTGGCAGCATTTGTTGAAAAAACGAGGCAGAACGAAAAAGAACACGACTACTTTGAATTAGAAAAACCTCAGATGCTGGAAATTAACTTAAACAACCAGTTCGTTTGGACAAAAAACGGAAGTATGGTTGGATACGTGGGTAACATTAAATTCGAACGTGAAGGTATGCTTTCGGGGGGTTTGGGTAACCTTTTAAAGAAAACGCTTACAGGTGAAGGTGCCAAATTAATGAAAGCCAGCGGAACCGGACGTTTGTATGTTGCCGATTCAGGTAAAAAAGTACAGATTTTGCAATTACAGGGAGAATCGATCTGTGTAAACGGAAACGATATTTTAGCACACGACCAAACCATTAAAAACGAAATCACGATGCTTAAAAGCATTGCCGGCATGATGTCTGGCGGATTGTTTCAGGTGCGATTAACCGGAAATGGTCACGTAGCAATTTCTACACACGGCGATCCGTTAACGTTGTTGGTAAAACCGGGTGAACCTGTATTTACAGATCCTAATGCAACCGTTGCGTGGTCGGGTAATTTAAGACCCGAATTAAAAACCAATGTTTCGTTTAAAAGCTTATTGGGACGTGGCAGCGGTGAAGAATTCCAAATGATGTTTCAGGGTGAAGGCTGGGTATTAATTCAACCTTACGAAGAAGTATATTTTCAACAAAAATAATTTATAACAAAAAAACCAGCTGAAAAGCTGGTTTTTCTTTATAAGATATTATCCTAAAAACGGATATCTGTAATCTGTATCTGGTACAAATGTTTCTTTAATAGTACGTGGAGAAACCCAACGAAGTAAGTTAATCATAGAACCTGCTTTGTCGTTAGTTCCCGATCCTCTTGCACCACCAAATGGCTGTTGACCTACAACTGCACCTGTTGGCTTATCGTTAATATAGAAGTTACCTGCTGCATTTTCCAACGCTTTTGTAGCTGTTTCAATTGCATAACGGCATCCAGAGAAAATCGCTCCAGTCAATGCGTATTCAGAAGTTCCGTCAACCAATTTTAAACTTTCTTCCCATTGATCGTCTTCATAAACATAAACAGTTAAAACTGGGCCGAACAATTCACGTTCCATGGTATCGTATTTTGGATTTGTTGTTACAATAACGGTTGGTTCAATAAACCAGCCTTTAGATTTATCGTAACCGCCACCAACAACAACTTCTGCTTCGTTTGAAGCTTTTGCAACATCGATCGCTTTTGCCAATTTATCGAAAGAAGATTCTGAAATTACTGCCGACATAAAGTTGCCCATATCTTCTGGAGATCCCATTTTGAAAGAGTTTACATCTTCGATCATATAATTTTTAATATCGTTCCATAAAGATGAAGGAAGATAAGCACGTGAAGCTGCCGAACATTTTTGTCCCTGGTATTCAAAAGCACCACGAGATAAAGCCGTAGCTATTTCTTTTGCATCTGATGACGGATGAGCCCAAACGAAGTCTTTTCCACCGGTTTCACCAACAATACGTGGGTATGTTTTATATTTGTGGATGTTGTTACCAATGGTTTTCCAAAAATCGTTAAATACGCCTGTTGAACCTGTAAAGTGGATTCCTGCAAAATCTGCCGATTCTAAAATGGTATTAGTGATCATAGAAGAATCTCCATAAATTACATTGATAACTCCGTCTGGCAATCCTGCTTTTTTAAAGATTTCAACAATTACGTTTGCAGAATATATCTGTGTTGCAGCCGGTTTCCAAACTACAACGTTCCCCATCATTGCCACACAAGATGGTAAGTTACCTGCAATTGCCGTAAAGTTAAATGGTGTAATTGCATACACAAAACCTTCTAACGGACGCTGTTCTACTCTATTCCAAATTCCCTTAGACGAAATTGGCTGTTGTTTGTAGATTTCAGTCATGTACTGTACGTTGAAACGCAAGAAGTCAATCAATTCGCAAGCCGAATCAATTTCTGCCTGATGAACTGTTTTTCCTTGTGCAATCATTGTTGCTGCATTTAATTTTGCACGATACGGACCAGCAATTAGTTCAGCAGCCTTTAAAAAGATCGATGCACGGTGTTCCCAAGCCATTTGCGACCATTTAACACGTGCTTCTAAAGCTGCATCGATTGCATTCTGAATAAGATCTTTTGTTGCTGTATGATACGTTCCTAAATGATGCTGGTGATCAAACGGAGGAAAAAGATTTTTTGTAGATCCTGTTCTAACCTCTTTTCCACCTATGTATAATGGAATATCAACCGTTGATTGATACATTTCTTTAAATGCTTTTTGCACTTGTTCGCGCTCTGGAGTTCCCGGAGCATACGTTTTAACCGGCTCGTTTACAGCCACTGGAACGTTAAAAAATCCTGTTGACATTTCTTTTATTATTATTTTTAATTGAATATATACGGAACACTCATATTAAACAATGGTATTCTTACATGAAATATTTGCGATGTGCTAAAGTTAACAAAGGTAAAATAGCCCTGCATACTGCCTATAAAGCCTAGAATGTATGATCCTGATGTGTACTGAAAAGTTTCGTTTGGATTTACAATTGGTTTTTGACCAATTACGCCGTCGCCTTCTACCACTTCATCATTATTAAACGAATCTTTTATAAGCCAATACCTGCGTAAAAGTTGCACAACATCGTTACCTTGATTTTCTATACTAATTTCGTAGTTAAAAAAGTTCACAAGATTATTTAAATGCAAACTTTGTTTAACATACTGCACTTTTACAATAATTTTTATTCCTCTTGTGATTTTTGAAACCATTTTTTAGAATTTATTCAAAATTACAAATAAATTTTTAATTGGTAATAAGTTTACTGTCGGCTTTACCAAGACCTATGATTCTATCGTAACGATCGGTTTCTGTTTTGTAATATATCAATGCGTTGTATTGATTTTCTGTTTCAAAAAAATTCCCATCAGGGTTTAATTCTTCTAGAACTGTACCATCTTGCTTTGCAATAATGTATTTATAGTTTGTAAAACCTTGTTTTAATAGTAAAGCAGTGGTGTAAGTTTGCGTAGTTTCATCAAACTTTACTTCGTAATCGCTATTCAACTGATAATTATTGAACATACCCACAATATATAATTTTTGCGATGCCGGTAATTTATCTAAATGATAGTTAAAGTAAACCCAAACATAATCGGCTTCGGTATTGTTATTTTCGCGCAGTGCATTCCGAGGTTTAAATCCGCCATTTATATCCTGATAAAAAGTATAAAAGTTGCTTTCTTTTAAAGGATATTTTTCTCTTAAAACAACTTCGAATAAATCTTTACGGGTAATTTTTTCTACATTATTATTTACTTGTTTGATATCGCTGTTATCAAAAAACAAAAATTCGTTTCCTGCCCAAAAATTCGTTTCTTCGTCATACTGATATTGAAACTGGTTACCTATAACATACTGCGGATTTAAATTAGTTAATGCATTATACCACTGTCCGTTTTGCAAAATCACCACATTTACGTTATTTTTAGGGTTCTGTAGCATCATGTTTCCAAAATCTACCGTCATATATACGTTTTGTTTGGCTGGAGCAACGCTTAAGTTACGTGTTTTCTTTATTTCCATTGCAACAGATACCAGATCTTCATATAATACAAAACGGCGCTCTATAACTTTTTCATTTGCATTGTTATAAATTTCTAAGCTATAATTTCCCGATATCATAAACCTTGTGTCACGGTTAGGCAGCGTAAGCTTATAGTGAACAAAAGCCTGTAAGGTATTGAATGATGTTTCAAACGTAGAAATACGCAAGTTCTGCATTCCGCTTATATATTCGGTTACCTTTAAATCCGAAGGTTTCCAATCGCGGGTGCAATGCACAATTTTATAATAATAATCTGTTTCACTGCCCATTAAATCGTCAAACGAAAATCGAAACGTTTCGTTCAGACGAAAAACAGGAATCAGCGATTCATTTCCCTTATTAAAAGAAACCGACTTGATATAATAAGGATCATTCGCTGCAACAGCCGGAATTATAGATATACAAAATAAAATGAAGAGTATTATTTTTTTCATAATAACAAATTCGGTTTCTTGTAAAGATACTAATCATTTACAAAAGTTGGAGTTTAAAAAGTTTTTTTCTATTTTTTACAAACAGATACTAAAATGTTTTAATTTTGTCATTAAATTTTAAAAATAAATATTTATTATGAAAAAAATCGTTTTATCATTAGCAGTTATTGGTGGATTAGTTTTCACTTCTTGTAAAAAAGATGCTGCACAGGAAAATTTAGACAACACATTAGATTCAATCACAAACCAAGTTGAAGATACTTTAAATGTCGTACAAGAAGAAGTAACTGAATCGGTTGCTAGTTTAGAAGCTAAAATCAGCGAAGCTGAAGCTGAATTGAAAAGTGCTGTAACTGTAGAAGAAAAACAAGCTGCAACTAAAAAATTAAACGAAGCTAAAGCTGCATTAGCAACTTTAAAAGGTGAAGCAATTTCTACTGCAGAAGAAGTTAAACAAGAAGCAACTGCTGCTGTAAACAAAGCTGGTGCTGCTGCTAAAAACACAGTAAAAAATACTGAAAAGAAAGTTGAAAAAGCTAAAGAAGAAATAAAAACTGAAACTATAAAAGTAAAAGAAGGGGCTATAAAATCAGCAGAAGAAATAAGAGCTAGTAAACCTGTACGTCCTGGTCAATTTCAATCAGCTCAATAAAATAAATCTTGTTTAGGTTTTTTCTTTAAACTAAAAGACTTTTTCATTAAAGTACTTAATTTTATTTAAAAATTTAGCAGATATCATTTTATAGAATAAATATTTCAAAAAAAAAACAGATTAGTTAACTAATCTGTTTTTTTTTTGAAATATTTATTTAGTAAATCTTACATTTTTCGCATTTGAAAATGAAATTTTTCCAGTGTTAGCTTTTAAAGCAGATGTAAAAGACGTAGTAGCCCCTTTTGCTCCAGATTTTGCAGCACCATTAATATAAGGTGATGTTCCATCGAAAGTTACAGAAAAAGGACTTCCGTTAATATCAGCCGAAATTGCTGAATATTTACCCATATAAGCTTTTCCTGATTCATTTGGCGTAGCATTAAATGTCATTACTACACCATCTTTGGTTGTTCCTATAGCGGCTTGAGTTCCATCTTGGTATACAGATGCTGAAACACCAGTTGTATTAGTTGCCGTTGGCAATTCATAGCTGTATGTAGTTTGACCATTAGGTGCGGTACCACTAGGTGTAGCAGGCGTATAAAACACAACATCTGCCTCGTAAGCACCTGAAATTGTAGCTGTTATCCAATAAGCACCTACTTGTGTTTCGTTAGCATCTAGATATCCTAACCCAGCAAATACTACATAACTTTCACTACTTTCATACGTAACTCCACCAAATTCAAAAGAACCTGTTCCTTCCGAAGGTACAACTTCAGCTGGATTAACGACTACTATTACTTCATTACTTACAACTCCGTCATACTCAGCTGTAAATGCTACTTCACCTGCAGGTCCTTGAAGTCCAAATATTCCATTTTCATCTGACTGAATATTAAGATTTTCTCCGTCTATTTGTAATTCAGCACCTGTTATCGGTGTACCATCTGCTGTTTTAATACTTAATTCAAATCGCTCTCCTGCAATTATGTCTGCCGGGGCTGTTTCTACAGTTAATTTTAAACTTTTTTCAACTGGTTTAACCGGAGTAACTGAATCATCACCTCCACAAGAAGTTACTGTTAATGAACCTGCAGCAACAAAAGCAATTGTTGCTAAAGATAAAAATACTTTTTTCATAATAGATTTATATTATTTTATTGTTAATTTACAATGCTAATTTATGTATTAATTTTTAAAAAACAATACCTCACAAAAAAAAAGACTTTTTTTAACACAATTCAAATATCTTTTAAATGATAGAAAACTAATAAAAATGCACTATTTTTGAAAATCAAAAACGTATTAAATATACTAACAAAAAATAAAATATGAACGAGCATTTTGAAACCAATCCGTTAATTGATCGTTTACCAAAGCACCTTAAACAGTTTATAAAGCCGCAAAACTACGAAGATTATAGCCCTATAAACCAAGCGGTGTGGCGATACGTAATGCGTAAAAATGTAGATTATCTATCTAAAGTTGCCCATTCTTCTTATTTAGATGGTTTACAAAAAACAGGAATTTCTATTGAAAGTATTCCAAGCATGTACGGCATGAACCGTATTTTAAAGGAAATTGGCTGGGCTGCAGTTGCTGTAGACGGTTTTATTCCGCCAAATGCTTTTATGGAATTTCAGGCTTATAATGTGCTTGTAATTGCTTCAGACATCCGGCAGTTAGAAAATATAGAATACACTCCTGCTCCAGATATTATCCACGAAGGTGCCGGACACGCCCCGATTATCGCTAATCCCGAATATGCCGAATATTTACGTCGATTCGGAGAAATTGGCTCTAAAGCCATTTCATCAGCACACGACTATGAAATTTATGAAGCCATCCGTGAATTATCGATTTTAGAGGAGGCAGAAGGAACTCCGGAAAGTGAGTTAAAACGTATTCGTACAAAAGTTGACGAATTACAAGCAAAAACTACTGAACCATCAGAAATGGCTTTGATTAGAAATCTACATTGGTGGACGGTTGAATACGGTTTGATAGGAACTGTTGAAAATCCAAAAATTTACGGTGCTGGTTTGTTATCATCAATAGGTGAAAGCGAATGGTGTATGACAGATAAAGTTGAAAAACTATCTTATAGTATAGATGCTGCTTACCAAGGATTCGATATTACCAAGCCGCAACCACAACTATACGTAACTAAGGATTTTGCGGAATTAAGCATGGTTTTAGAAGAATTTGCCAATAAAATGGCATTACGAACAGGTGGTTTAAGCGGTATTAAAAAACTAATCTATTCAAAAGCTTTAGGCACTATTGAACTTTCTACAGGTTTGCAGATTTCAGGTGTATTCACAAATGTTATCGAACATGACGGCAAACCGGTTTACATTCAAACAACCGGAAAAACAGCTTTGTCTTACCGCGAAAAAGAACTGGTAAATCATGGAACGGAATATCATTCGGAAGGATTTGGAAGTCCTATTGGTCGACTAAAAAATATCAACCTTACTATAGAAGATATGAGTCCGCGCGATTTGCAGGCATACAATATATATGAAGGAAAGTATATTGAATTAGAGTTTGAAGGTGACATTAAAGTTTCGGGTGAAATCATTACCGGATCAAGAAACCTGCAAGGCGAAATTATTTTAATTAGTTTTAAAAACTGTACAGTTACTCATAATGATAAGGTTTTATTTCAACCTGAATGGGGAACATACGATATGGCAGTGGGCAAGAAAATAGTTTCGGCTTTTTCAGGACCGGCAGATATTAATAGTTTTGATATGATTACCCACATTCCTACTACAAAAACCATTAAATCTAAAAAGAACCCAGAACGTATCGCTTTAGAAAATCTATATGATAAGGTTAGAAATTACCGCGAACAGAACTCTACAGAAGACTTAGACATTATTTTATCTGATCTTATTCAAAACCACCCGCAAGACTGGTTATTACCTTTAGAAATTGTAGAACTATCAAAACAAAATAATTTACCAATTTACGATAAGGCATTTAATCATCTTGAAAAGGTAAAAAAACAAAGACCTGAAGTAGCTCATTTAATTGCTAACGGTTTAAATTTATTATAGCATTATCTTAAAAAGATTTTCTTAAACGAAAGTCTTTTTACATTTTAACACTTTATTATTACTTATCAGTTTATTATGTAAACAAATATTTCTATTTTTAGAAAAAATTAAAAACACCGAAAATGAACTTTAAAAAGATTACATTAGGGTTACTTATTTTACCCGCTTCAATTTGGGCACAAGTTGCAGATTTAAACCAAAAAATACCAAATGATCCTGATGTTCGCATTGGAAAATTAGAAAACGGTTTAACTTACTATATCCGTAAAAACGCAAAACCAGAGAAAAAAGTAGATTTACGCTTGGTTTTAAATGCCGGATCTATTTTGGAAACAGACAAACAGGTTGGTTTGGCTCACTTTATGGAACATATGGTTTTCAACGGGACTAAAACGTTTCCTAAAAACGAATTAATCAACTATCTACAAAGTATCGGTGTAAAGTTTGGTCAGCATTTAAATGCTTATACAAGTTTTGACGAAACCGTTTATTTCTTACCAATCCCGTCTGATGATCCAGTGAAATTAGACAAAGGTTTCCAAATTCTGGAAGACTGGGCTTTCAACGCTAATCTTGAAACCAAAGATATTGATGACGAGCGTGGCGTTGTAATAGAAGAATACCGTACGCGTTTAGGCGCTAACGAACGTATGATGAAGAATTATTTACCAAAAATGCTTCATAATTCGTTATACGCAAATCGTTTACCTATTGGAACCAAACAAAATCTTGAAACATTTAAACACGAAGAAATTCGTCAGTTTTATAAAGATTGGTATCGTCCAAATTTAATGGCTGTTGTAGTTGTAGGTGACATTAATGTTGATGAAATGGAAGCAAAAGTGAAAAGCCATTTCGGAAAATACAAGAACCCTGTGAATGCAAAAGAGCGTAAATCGTTCGATATTCCAAATCATAAAGAAACATTTGTATCGGTTAATACAGATAAAGAAGCTACCTCTGCTAACGTACAAATTATCTACAAAGACAACGATAAACCTAAACCATCTACAACCGTAGGCGATTATAAAACCGACTTAATTGAAGGTTTGTTCTCGCAAATGCTTAATGCTCGTTTAGAAGAATATACGAACGATGCAAACCCGCCGTTTGTTTACGGTTACAGTTACCACGGAAGTTTATTGGGACGCGAAAAAGAGGCTTTCCAGTCTATGGCAATGACTGCAGAAGACAAACAGCTGGACGCTGTTAAGGTTTTAGCAATTGAAAACGAGCGTGCAAAAAGATATGGTTTTACACAATCTGAATTAGATCGTGCAAAAAATGAATATTTAGCTTATTACGAAAAAGCTTTTAACGATAAAGACAAGAATAATTCTTCTGCATATTTAGGTAGATACCAAAGTAACTTCTTAAAAGGAGAAGCAATTCCGTCTATAGATTACGAGTACAATTTAGTAAAAGATTTATTACCAACTATATCATTAAAAGATGTAAACAACGTAATTCAATCATATATTAAAGACGAAAACCGCGTAATTATTTTAACCGGACCAGAAAAAGAAGGCTTGAAAACACCAACAGAAAAAGATGTATTAGCAGCTTTAGATGTATCTAAAGTAGAAATTACTCCTTACGAAGATGCGGTTGTTGCAGAATCACTAATTCGTACCGAATTAAAACCGGGTAAAGTTGTAAAATCGTCTAAGAACGATAAATTAGGAACTACTACTTTAGAATTATCTAACGGAGCAAAAGTTACCTACAAAAAAACCGATTTTAAAAACGACGAAATTTTATTTGGTGCAAGAAGTTTTGGTGGATCTAACTTAATAGACACAAAAACATACAAAACTACTTATTTAGCAGACGGAGCGATATCGCAAGCAGGTATCGCAGGAATGGATCAAAATGCATTAACAAAATTCAATACAGGTAAATTGTACCGCGTATCTCCTTTTGTTGGTGGTATTACCGAAGGCTTTTCAGGAAGTTCAACTCCAAAAGATTTAGAATTCTTGTTCCAAACGGTTTATGCTTATTTTACTGATTTAAATTATGATGAAAAAGCATACGAATCAGAAAAAAACAAATCCAAATCCTACTATGCAAACATGATGTCTCAACCAGAAATGTTCTTCCAAAAAGAAGTTTCAGATTTTATGTACGGACATAATGAACGTTATACATCATTCCCTCCTACAGATAAAGATTGGGACAACACAAGCTACAAAAAAGCTTACGAATTGTTTAAAGAGCGTTTTGCCGATGCCAGCGATTTTGAGTTTTACTTTGTTGGAAATGTAACCGACGACCAAATGAAAACCTTATCAGAGAAATATTTAGCATCTTTACCAGCTTTAAACCGCAAAGAATCTTTTAAAGATACAGGTTCTCGAGCTAAAACGGGCGTTCACAAGAAAGAAGTTTTCAAAGGAAATGATGATAAAGCTACCGTAAGAATTTCTTACAGTGGTGAAACAACCTATTCTGCAAAAGAAAACCTGGCAATGGAAGCTTTAGGTGAAATTTTAACTATTAAGTTAATTGAAGAATTACGCGAAAAAGAAGGTGGGGTTTATGGCGCAGGTGCTCGTGGTAGTTTAAGTAAATTACCTTACGGATCTTACAATTTCTCTATTTCTTACCCTACAAATCCGGCAAGTGCTGATAAATTAATCGAGTTAACTTTAAAAGAAGTTGAAAAAATTCAACAAAACGGACCAGAAGCTAAAGATTTAGATAAGTTTAAAGAGGGTGAATTAACAGATTATACCAAATCTTTAAAAGAAAACAGCTATTGGTTAAACGTAATGCTTAAAGCATTTAATGAACAAGAAAATCCAGAAAAAGCGTTAGATTTCGAGAAGAACTTAAAAGCTTTAACTGCAAAAGATGTTCAGGACGTAGCTAAAAAATACCTGACTAAAAACCGCATTATCGCAGTATTAAAACCAGAAACTGCTAAAAAGTAGTTTTAAATATAGTCAAACAAAAACTCCGATTGAAAATTCAATCGGAGTTTTTTATTTATAACAATCGGATTATTCTATTTAATCGAAAAGTATCAATTCAACTTACATTCAACGATAAAAGCGGTGATATATTTTTTATTTAAAACGATGAAGTTGAGCCTTATTTACTTATTTTTATACTTTCTTTAACAATTTTTGTTTGGCTTAAAAAATGAAAAAAACATACATAAAAAAAATACTACTGTTGCTAATGTTGTTTTTTGTGAATATTTGTTTTTCACAAGACAGCATCCAGGCGAAAAAGATCTATTCTGTAAAAGATCTGGAGAAAGAAATTAAACTGAATAATGATTGGAAAACCAAGGTAGGCAATAATTTATCATGGAAAGAAACCTATTTTAATGATGAAGACTGGAAAACGCAACCAGCCGTTTTTTTTAATCTGAAAGATCCGGCATATAATGGTGAAATTTGGTTCAGACAAAAAATTCATATAGATTCATCATTGATTAATGTTCCTGTTTCACTTATTTTCAATTCCAAAGCAAACGCATCGGTTTATCTAAACGGAGAATATTTGGGCATTTTTGGAAAAGCAGAAGTGATCTCAAATCCCGATAACGAAAAAAACCATCCTGTTGTTTTTGCTTTTAAAAATGCCGGTGAACATATTTTTGCAGTTCATTACAAAGATTCTATTTCTACCGAAAATAAATCGGCATTTAGCAGTAACGGTTTTAAATTATCTCTGGTAACACCCGAAAAATATCTCGAAAAAACAGAAATGAATCATTATTTATGGCTGGCAATGACCGCCGTAGGAATGATGTTTATTACCTTAGGCTTTATCCATTTTATACTTTTTGGTTTTTACAGAAAATTTATAGCCAACCTGTTATTCGGTATTTTTAATTTATGTTCCGGAATGAGTATTTTACTGGGGTACTCCACCATATTACGATCAGGAATAGACGGAATAACATTTACGGATATGGTATCTCCTTACTCCATCATATTTTCATTGATTGGTGGCTTGGCTATCAGTGCAACAGTGAACTTTCTTTTTAACAAAAACAAAATATTTTTTTATATTTTGGTAGGTTTATCGGCGGTTTCGTTAGTTCTTACTTTTATTGTTTCAAAAAATTTTATGTTTTTATGTCAACTGATAACATCGGCAACGATGTTGGAAGCCATTATTATTGTTGTAATTGCGACAATAAATAAAAAAACCGGAGCAAAAATTATTGCTTTTGGTCTTGTTTGCAGTTTTTGTTTCGCGCTGTTACTAGGTATGTTTGCAGGAATAATTTTTGGTATGCAAAAAATGAACACGGTTATACTTTCAATTATTATCCTGCTTATGATGCTGTCTTTTTTCAGTACGCCTTTTGCCATGTCTGCTTTTTTAGCATCCAACTTTGCCTCGGTCAGCAGAAAACTGCAAGCACAGTTAAAACAGGTAAACAAACTGTCTGACCAAGCTTTAAATCAGGAAAAAGAAAGAAAAAATCTTTTAGAAAATAAGATGACTTTTCTGGAAACAGAAGTGAAAGAGCGTACAAAAGAAATTGAAATCCAGAAACAACAAATTGAAAAACAGCAGACGGAATTACTTTCGGAAAAACAAAAATCGGAAGATTTACTGTTGAATATCCTTCCAAAAGATATTGCCGACGAGCTTAAAGAAAGTGGCGAAAGTAAAGTAAAACAGTTTAGCAGCGTTTCTATTTTGTTTTCTGATTTCACAAATTTGGATTCGGTTTCGCAACGTTTGAATTCACAGGAACTGTTAGATGAATTGAACCATTGCTTTCAGGCATTTGATCATATCACCACAAAACACCAGATTGAAAAAATTAAAACAATCAGTTATTCATATATGGCTGTAAGTGGTCTTCCGTTAGAAAACGACAATCATGCAAAAAAAATGATCGAAGTTGCATTGGAAATGTGCGATTTTATCACAACCTATCAAGAAGAAAGAAGAAAAGCAGACAAACCTTATTTTGAAATAAAAATAGGAATCAACTCCGGAGAAGTAGTTGCGGGAATTGTCGGTATTAAAAAATTTGCTTACGATATCTGGGGCGATGCCGTGAACACCGCTGCCCGAATGAAAGCAAGAAGTGAAAACGGAAAAATTAATGTTGGATCAACAACGTATGAACTTGCAAAAGAGTATTTCGATTTCAGTTACCGCGGTGAATTGGAAATTAAAGGAAAAGGATTGGCGAAAATGTATTTTGTAGAAACTAAAACAAATTAAGATGAAAAAGTTATTGTACCTATATCTGCTTTTAATGTCGTTTGTTTCGTTTTCACAAACAAATGATTCGTTAAATCTTTACACAGATAAAATTTTTCCAGAGCGAGGTGCTTATTTTAACATTACAGATAACTGGAAATTTAAAACTGGAACAGATGTTTCTTGGAAAAACGCTGACTTTAATGATGCTGATTGGACACTAGTAAAGTACGATTCTTTAAACGAGATAATTGATAAGAAACTAGATTTTAACGGAAAAGCCTGGTTTAGAAATACCTTTGAAATTGATTCTACTTTGGTAGGCATTCCTTTAAGTTTAAATATAAAGATGGCTCCCGGAGTTTTTTCTGTATATATTAATGGAAAGTTTTACAAGACTTTCGGAAAGCTTAAAACTAAAAATCAGGAAGAAGAAAGACACCTTCAAAGGTTTGCATTTAAGTCAGATTTTGTAGATTTTATGTTTACAACCCCCGGCAAACAAATAATTGCAATAGAGTTTCAAGATTCTAAAACAACCACAACAAACAATTTTCTTGATTTAGAAGTACAGATAACAAAACAAGAAAATGCAATGGCAGAAACCAATGCCATACAAAACGCAACTACTATCTTATCTTTTATAGGTTCGGTGTTTATTACGCTTGCAGTTTTTCACCTGATCTTGTTTTTATTTTACAGAGAATTTATTCCCAACTTATATTTCAGTCTTTTCAGTTTAAGTATGGGCGGAACCTTTTTTATACTTATTTACTTATTCATAAAAGGGTTTAGTATGAGTACGCTTCAACTTACAGGGGTAACTGCAATTATTCTTACCTATCTATCTGCTTTTTCGTTAAGCGGACTGGTTAATTCGTTGTTTGCTAAAAATAAATTAAGGTTCAAAATATTTACAGCAGTATGTACTATTGGTCTACTGATTTTATTTTGGAATCCGGACATTGCAGCCCTAGTACCCCTTATTGTTTATATTTATGCCTTTTTAGAAGCATCGGTTTTACTAATCAAAGCAATTATCAAAAAGGTAAAAGGCGCACGCATATTAGCCAGCGGCATTCTGTTAACAATATTTTTCACTCTTGCCCTTATAATATTCATAATTATTATTGCCAGAAAAGACGGAGTTTATTTTTCCAATGATGATACTGTAACCGGTATTACATTTGCAATAATTATTTTTGGAATGATTTTGTCTATTTTCAGCATTCCGTTTTCAATGTCGGCTTATCTGGCTTGGTATTTCTCACATATCAACAATGAAAACGAGCAAAAGGTTATCGAAATTGAGCAACTGACAGAACAAAATTTGAATCAGGAAAAAGAAAAACAATCGATTATAGAAAACATCAATAAAGAATTAGAAGTTCAGGTTGATAACAGAAAATCAGAAATCGAAAAGCAAAAAAGCGAAATTCAACTTCAAAACAAGACGTTGGAAATTGAACGACAAAAATCGGAAGTATTGCTTTTAAATATTTTACCGGAAGAAGTAGCTCTTGAATTAAAGGAAAAAGGAAAAACACAATCGAAATTCTTTGACAGCGTTACCATTCTGTTTACCGATTTTAAAGATTTCACAAAGCTTTCAGAAAAAGTATCATCAACCGAATTAATCGAAGAATTGAACTATTGCTTTAAAGAATTCGATAGAATCATCAGTAAATACGGAATTGAGAAAATAAAAACCATCGGTGATGCTTATATGGCTGTAAGCGGATTACCCGTAAAAGACGAAAAGCATGCTCTGAAAATGGTTTATGCCGCTTTAGAAATTCGCGATTTTATGGAAGAATACAAACAAAAACGCATTGGCGAAGGCAAAGAATATTTTGAAATGCGCATTGGTATCAATTCCGGAGAAGTAGTAGCGGGAATTGTGGGCATCAAAAAATTCTCCTATGACGTTTGGGGCACAGCCGTAAATATTGCAGCAGAAATGGAAGTTCATGGTGCAATTGGCAAAGTAAACATCAGCGAAAATACTTTTAAACTGGTAAAAAGCAATTTCAAAACAGAATTACGTGCTGAAAAATTGGAAGATTCTCAAGTAAATATGTACTTTGCAGAACTTAAAGAAAAAAGTGTGAATTTAGAAAAGGCAAAAGATTTTATTCTCAACAAACAACAGCAGGAACTTCCCAAACACCTGTATTACCATAATACAAACCATATTTTGGATGTGTACGATGCTGTTATACGTTACGCAAAGTTAGAAGGAATAGGTTCCGAAGACACCGAGCTTCTTAAAACGGCCGCACTTTTTCACGATTCGGGTTTTATAGTTAAGGCAGACGGACATGAACTGATTTCATGCGGATTTGCAGAAAAATATTTACCGGATTTTGGTTACAGTTTCAATCAAATTGAGAAAATTAAAGGTATGATCATGGCTACCAGAATTCCGCAAACTCCTAAAAATCATCTGGAACAGATTCTTGCCGATGCCGATCTGGATTATTTAGGAAGAGATGATTTTCAGGAAATTTCAAACGGACTCTTTGAAGAACTGAAGGCAGAAAATAAAATATCCGACCTTAATTCTTGGAACAAAATTCAGGTTTCGTTCTTTGAAAAACACAGTTATTTTACTGAATCTGCAAAAAGATTACGAAACGAAAAAAAGAAGATCAATTTAGAACATATAAAATCACAACTATTTTAGCCACACTTTAAAAAATGAAAAATATATTATCAAAAGATAGTTTTAAAGATTACGCTTTCATGATGCTTGGTATTCTCTGCATTAGTTTCGCATTGAAAAGTCTACTTATTCCCAATCATTTTTTCGATGGCGGTGTAACAGGTATCGCACTGCTTCTGTACAAAAAATACCACATAAATATCGCTTTGATTTTTGTAGCATTAAACATTCCGTTTTTGCTTTTAGGCGGAAAATTAATAGGAAAATCATTCGCGATAAAATCAATCATTTCGGTAATAATTTTAGGACTTTGTCTGTTATTTATCCCTTTCCCCGAAGTTTCGCACGATAAACTGATTGTTTCCGTTTTCGGTGGATTTTTCATAGGATTGGGTGTTGGTTTTGGTATGAAAAGCGGAATTGCTTTAGACGGAATTGAAGTTTTAGCAGTTTATACAGGTAAAAAAGTTGGTTTTTCAATGAGTGAAATTATTCTGGGAATTAATATTTTGATCTTTTTAATTGCCGGAATTTTCTTTGGACTGGAAGCTGCTTTTTACTCTATGCTGACATATTTTGTAGCATCGAAAACGATTGATTATGTTGTAGAAGGTTTCGAGGAATTTACCGGAGTAACCATTATATCATCAAAAAGCGATGAAGTGAAGGCTTTCTTGGTTTTGCAAATGGGAAAAGGAATTACCGTTTACAAAGGCGAACGCGGTTTTATGAAAGATAGTTTTGAAGTGAGTACCGAAACCGATATTGTTTACACGGTAGTTACGCGTTTGGAAGTTAGAAAACTTAAAACAGCCATTCATGAGATTGATGAAAAAGCCTTTATCTTTTCAAGTTCAATAAAAGAGACTGCTGGCGGAATTCTAAAGAAAAAACATACACATTAAAAATAAAAGTCCTGACACATCATTGTATTAGGACTTTACTTTAATATTTTATTTATAACAAACCGGAATAATTTCTCCTTTTGCCAAACAGTATTTTTTAACTTCTTCTTTTGATAATTTTGAGGTATAGTCAACCTCATCTACTTTAAAGCCGATACTTCTTAATTTATCAAAATAATCGCGACCATAAACCCGAACATGATCGTATTGTCCGAAAATTTTTGCACGTTCTTTTTTATCGATAATAGAATTATCTTCAAACGTTTTTTCTCTTGATAAATCTTGCGGAATCTGTAAAACTGCCATTCCACCCGGTTTTAAAATACGGTACAGTTCCTGCATTGCTTTGGTATCATCTGGAATATGTTCTAAAACGTGGTTGCACAAAATAACATCGTACAAATCACTTTCAAAAGGCAGATTACAGATATCGGCTTTCACATCAGCTAAAGGTGATTCTAAATCTGTAGTGGTATAATCAAGATTTTTCTGGTTCTTAAATCGATTGTAAAATGCTTGTTCAGGTGCAAAATGCAATACTTTTAATTCTTTAGAAAAAAAATTGGTTTCATTTTTTAAATATAACCACAGCAAACGATGCCGTTCTAACGAAAGCGTACTGGGTGAAAGCACGTTGTTACGTTGGGTGCCGTAACCGTAAGGAAGAAATGTTTTAAACGACTTTCCATCAATAGGATCTGTAAAAAGATTTCCTTTTAAAGCATAAGCTAGTACCGGACGAACAACATAACTCACCCTGATTAACAAAGGACGAGGTATGATATTCAGTATCGTTTTAAAAACTTTTTTAATCATTTATGATAAAACTAACGGCATTTTTCTAAACTCGTCTTCTTCATTTGACACAATTCCCAATGCTTTATAAATATAGGCAAATGTTGAAAGCAATTCCGGTTTTCCGTCAACCAACGCTACATCATGCTCAAAATGGGCAGCAGGTTTTCCATCGCGCGTAACAATTGTCCAACCGTCTTTTAACTGCTTAATGTTTTTGGTTCCCATGTTGATCATCGGTTCAATGGCAACGGTCATTCCTTCTTGAAACAATTTACCACGACCTTTCTTACCGTAATTTGGCATTTCTGGTCCTTCGTGCATTTTTTTACCCAATCCGTGACCTACCAATTCGCGTACCACAGAATATCCGTGACCTTCGGCATAACGTTGAATAGCAGAACCTACGTCTTCTACCCTGTTTCCTGCTTTAAATTCGCGGATACCCACATACAACGATTCTTTGGTAACCTGTAACAGTTTTTTGGTTTCGGCAGCTACTTCTCCTACTTCAAACGTGTAACAATGATCCCCGTAATATTCGTTTACAATAGCACCTAAATCGCACGATACTACATCACCATCTTCTAAAGCACGATGAGTGGGCAAACCATGTACAATCTGCTCGTTTACACTGGTAAGCAACGTACAAGGGCAACCATACAGACCTAAAAAGCCTGGTACGCCACCATGATCTCTAATATATTGTTCTGCTAATTTATCTAAATGTAAGGTGGTAACACCCGGTTTAATTTCTGAAGCTAACATTCCTAAAGTTTTAGAAACCAACAACGCAGCAGTACGCATGATTTCTATTTCTTCTCTAGTTTTAATTACAATCATTGGATTATTTTTTGTTTTGCAAATTTACAGATTTTAAAGCAAAAACAGGTTATTTATAAAAAAAGCCCGAAAATATTTTCGAGCTTTAATTGGAATATTTTAAAGAATATTATTTTTTAATAAATTTAGAAGTTGCTTTACCTTCTTTAGTTGTAATGTCAATTAAATAAGTACCGGTTGCTAAATTAGAAACATTAATAGCTGAAGCATCTTTTTGAACTTTAACTACTTTACCTGTTAAATCGGTAATTTTAATTTCGTTAGCATTTAGACCATTTTTAGATGAAATATTTAAAACATCTGAAGTTGGGTTTGGATACATGCTAAAGTTTTCTGTAAAGAATTCTGACGAAGAAGCCGGATCATGTTCAACCAAATCAATAACAATTTTAGCATTTGTATTAGCTGGTGCAATTGAAACAATAGTTACAGGAGATGATGCACCACAAGTTGCTGCCATAATATATGCTGGTGCTGTTTCACTTCCTGATACTACTCCCATATAAAAAGTCTGATTAGGTGTAGCTGCATGAGACACTTCTGCTACGATAATATCACCTGAAGCGACTGAAATAGGATTAGAAAAAATGGCATCAATAGTCTTTGCAATTGGCTTACCTTGTGCATCAACAGCTGAAGGAGTCACTGTGACTGTAGTAGTACCTAGCGATGTAAGTCCTGCTGGATATGATGCAGGAAAGGCTCCATTGCTTTTATGTAGTGTTACTTTAATTGAAATATTACCCGTTGTACTTCCTACACCTATTTTTAAAGAGCCTATATCCAAAGTCGCATTCATTGTATAAGCTCTAAAATAAGCATTATCACTCATACCTGTCTGTCCAGGACAAGCTACAGTGCCATCAGTTGCTGCTGCACCCCCTGTTTGTGAAATAACTGTCTGTGCATTCACACTTGTAATTGTAGCACATATAAATGCTACAGAAAGTAAAATTTTTTTCATAATTTATTGTATTTAAAATTGAGTTAATTATATTTTAAAGATAAAAATAACATTTTTTTCTAAATAAAAAACATTTACTTATAATTTTTAAAACAAAACTTTTGCTGTCATGACATCTGGCTGGGGAATACCCATTAACTTTAATACGGTTGGTGTGATATCTGCCAAAACACCGTTATGAATTTCTTTAATATCTTTATCTATTAAAATAACCGGAACTGGATTTGTTGTGTGTGCCGTATTCGGGCTTCCGTCTTGGTTGAACATGGTTTCACAATTACCGTGATCTGCCAAAACAATAACTGTATAATCATTTAAAATGGCTGCTTCAACAACCTGCTGTGTACAAATATCTACCGTTTCGCACGCTTTTATTGCCGCATTCATACTGCCTGTATGCCCAACCATGTCGCCATTTGCAAAATTAATTACAATAAAATCGGCTTCGGCTTTATTTAATTCGGGGATTAATGCATCTTTTAAATCAAAAGCACTCATTTCGGGCTTTAAATCGTAGGTGGCTACTTTTGGTGACGGACACAATATGCGTGATTCGCCGTTAAAAGGTTCTTCACGTCCGCCGGAAAAGAAAAAGGTTACGTGCGGATATTTCTCGGTTTCAGCTATGCGAATCTGTTTTTTACCGGCACTTTCCAAAACCTCGCCCAACGTATTTGTTACATTGTCTTTATTGTAAACAACTTTTACATTGTTATAGCTTTCATCGTAATTAGTAAGTGTAACGTAATATAAATCTAACTTTTCCATACCGAATTCAGGCAGATTTACCTGCGATAACACTTCGGTTAACTGTCTGCCGCGATCGGTTCTAAAGTTAAAAAAGATCACCACATCGCCGTCAGTAATAGTAGCAACAGGTGTGTTATCGTCGTTAACCATTACAATCGGGTCGATAAATTCATCGGTAACATCTTTTAAATAACTGTCTGATATACTCAAAACTGCATTTCTCGAAGGCATTCCGATACCTTTTACCAATAAATCGTATGCTTTTTTAACGCGTTCCCAACGTTTATCACGATCCATCGCGTAATATCTACCAACAATAGATGCCAGTTTTGCCGGAGAATCTGCCATGTATTTCACTAAATTATCAATATGACCTGCACCTGATTTCGGATCTACATCACGACCATCGGTAAAAGCATGCACAAAAACATCGTTCAAACCAAAATCATTAGCAGCATCTAACAATCCGAATAAATGATTGATATGCGAATGCACACCGCCATCAGAAACCAATCCTAAAAAATGCACCGATTTGTTATTTGCTTTGGCATAATTAAACGCTTCCTGCAATACAGGCTCTGCACTTAACGTATTGTTTTGAACGGCAAGATTAATCTTTGCCAAATCCTGATATACAATTCTGCCCGCACCCAAATTCATGTGCCCTACTTCGGAATTCCCCATCTGTCCGTCGGGCAAACCAACATTTAAACCATCGGTTCGTAATTGTGCAAAAGGATATTTCTTATACAAACTATCAATAAAAGGGGTATTGGCGTGATCTATGGCAGATACTTTTGGGTCGGGTGAATTTCCCCATCCATCCAATATCATTAAAAGGACTTTTTTGTTCATTTTTCAACTAAAAATATGGTTCAAATTTACTCATACAATTTTAGAATAAAGACTGTTTCCTTAACATTTTAGTAAAAATAAATGTTAAATATGTTTATTAAACATTAAATTAACAACTTGATTTGTAATAAAGTTATTATATTTACGTTCAGAAGTTTAAACAATATATAATATAAGAACAAATGAATTTTAAATTATTGCCTATAATGATGGTGGGTCTGTTATCGTTCAAACCAATGATAATTAACGACTCCAACGGAGATAACAATGGAAATGGAAATGGTAAAAAGGTTACAGTAGTTACAAAATCATCTACTATAAAATCGAAAGAAATTGCCGCTGTAACAAAAACAAATTTAAAATCTAGTACAAGTAATTTAAGTGCTTTTGATAAACTGGTTTTATCGGAATATTTAGATTTAGACGAAAAAAAATTCGACAAACCTGAACTGGAAAGTTTTAAAGCCGCTTTTAAAGGTTACTACAAACTTAAAGATGAAGGAAAGTTGAACAAAGAACTCCTTACAATTATTGATTTTACAAAATCATCTACCGAACGTAGAATGTGGGTTATTGACATGAAAAACCATGAAATACTTTACCAAACGGTAGTTTCACACGGAAGAAATAGTGGTAAAGAATATGCTACCGATTTTTCTAACACCCGAGAATCTTTCAAAAGCAGTCTTGGTTTTTATACCACTGCCGAAACGTACATGGGAAAACACGGTTTATCGTTACGATTAGATGGTTTGGAAGCAGGTATAAACAGCAATGCACGCGAGCGTGATATTGTAATACATGCTGCAGATTATGCCAGTGAAAATTTAGGAAAAAGCCAAGGATATTTAGGAAGAAGCTTAGGTTGTCCGGCTTTACCTTACGAAGTTGCGCATGATATTATTAACCTTATTAAAAACGAAAGCTGTTTGTTTATTTACCATGCCGACCAAAAAGGGTATCTTACAACATCTAATTTATTGAATTAATCTTTTATACAGTTTATTATCTAAAGAGTAAACGTCATTAAGAATTTTTACATCGCCGGCATCATTGATTACGGCTGTAAAATAGACTTGATGGACGTTTACTTTTTTATTTAACTTAAAGTTTTTAGTCTTTTCTTTTACCGCCAATGTATCAATTTCACTTTTTGATATATTTTTTCCTTCGATTTTAAATATTTTTTCTGCCAGCCTGAAAGGATCTTCCACGCGAACACAACCAGAACTCAAAGCACGCTGACTTTCCACAAAACGTGTTCTGTTATTGGTATCATGTAAATAAACCATGTGTTTATTGGGAAAATCGAATTTAATTTGACCTAAAGAATTTAATTTACCTGTTTGTTGAACATATCGGTAGGCTTGATAATTAGAAGGATCCCAATTAGAAGGATCAACCGTTTTTCCTGATTTCTTATCGAAAATAGTCAATCGATTCGAAACGAAATAATCACGGTTAGCCGATGCTTTTGGTACTAAATCGTTTTTAAGAATTGTTGGCGGAACGGTCCATTTCGGGTTAACGATAATTCCGTTAAAAGCCGATGAGAGTATAGGTGTTTTACGTTCTTTCTTACCTATAATCACTTTGTACGAATCGGTAGCCAAACCATTTTCAACTACTTGTAAATCGTACTGTGGAAGATTAATCCACACATAATTATCGCCTAAATCAGGTTGCAGCCATTTTGTTCTTTCAAAATTCACCCAGATTTTTTTTCGCAATAACCCTTCAGGAGATAATGTATCTTTAGATGTTACCGGAACGTATTTTGCAAATGCCTTTTTATACTTTAAGTACAATTCGTTTTTAGGCTTTATCTCTTCTAAAACATCATATACCTTTTGGTTTGTAAGTGATTTGTTTAGCAATGCAACATAATCATTTTCGGGAATATAGGGTTCCCAGTCGCCATATAGTTTTTTAGGATTTACCTTACCTGTTGCCAATTGCTTTGCAATACACAAGAAGTTCTCACTAAAATCCAGGTCTGCCTTTTTTAATTCGGCAATGCTTAATTCATTATAACGCTGATGCGCCTTTATCAGTTTTTTTAAAGGATATTTTTCAGGTAAAACGCCATCGTACCTACTGTCAATAATAGCCGAAATAAGTTCGTTTCTACTTAAACTGTCTTGCCAAATGGTTTCAAAATTATTGCTGTCGTAAAAATTTACCACATCTTCATCTTTTCCAAAAAATAGCATTTTTTCAATTCTTATTGTTTTCTCTGCGTTAGTTAACATAGTAATCGAATCACTATTTGTACAAGCAGAAAAAAACAGTGCCCCAACAATAATTTTCTTAATGTTCATTATAAAACTTTGGTTAATCTTCTTTGGCTACAAATTTAAACATAATTCTATGAGAACCAATATACGGTATAACAACCTGCTGAACATTTAACCTGTAACCGTTTTTTTTGTAAAAATTTACGGCATAATCACGTGCAAAACACCAAATCATAACGGAACCTTTGCGCGAAATGTTTTCCTCGGCAAAATGCAGCAACCGTTTGCCAATATTTTTATGCTGATTTTCCGGCAAGATAGACAAACCAGTTAAGCGATACACCGGATGCACTTTATAATTGTTGGTATTCTTAAGCATCATGGTAACCACCCCTACCAATTTATTGTTTAAAAAAGCGCCAAAATGTTTTGTTCCTTCATCTAAATCGCCTTCAAAATAACAGGCTTCAATGGGTTGTCCCTCTTTTAAAACGGTATGGCGAATGTTGATTACATCGTCTGCCTTTATCTGTTTAAACGTTAACATACAAATATATTATTTTCAACAAGGTACTAAATTTAATAGATGTTATCATAATTAATCGCTATTTTTATGTTCGTTAAACAAACCAATGTATAATGAAAAATTTATTGTTACAAAATATATCAAAGCACGTTACATTAACCCCTGCCGAAGAAGACATTATTTTTAACACCTTTAGCACCGTCAGTTTTAAAGCAAAAACAATAGTTATAAAACCGGGCGACGAAGCCCATTTTACCTATTTTGTTTTAAAGGGAATTTTACGCAGCTATACCATTGACGATAACGGAACCATTCATATTTTAAGCTTTGCGGTACCAGGTTGGTGGGTTGCAGACATGTACAGTTACTTAACCGGTAAGCCCGCTATTTTATATGTTGACGTGATGGAAGACTGTGAAGTGCTGATTCTGCAAAAATGCGATGCGGAGCGCTTGTTTAACGAAGTACCAAAACTGGAACGTTTTTTTAGAATTTTAACCGAAAACAATTTAATTGCCAACCAGCAGCGCGTTTTAGACAAAATGGCTTTAACTGCCGAAGAACGCTATGAAAAGTTTCTGCAAAAATATCCCGACATCGTTAACTGTCTCCCGCAAAAATACATCGCGTCGTTTATTGGGGTTACCCCTGAATTTTTCAGTAAAATGAAAAGCAACCTATTGCGCAAAAAATAAACATAACCTGCTAAAATACAGTGTTTTTCATTTCTTAATATAGATTAACAGCCAGTTAATTTAAGTAAAGTACCTTTACATTATAAAATTAAGAAAGTAAAACAATGGCAAAATATATCGTACATAAAGCAGATTCAAGAGGTTATGCCGATCACGGTTGGTTAAAATCTTATCATACCTTTTCGTTTGCAGGATACTTTAATCCGGAACGAGTTAATTTTGGAGCTTTAAGAGTTCTGAATGATGATTATGTAGCAGCAGGAAGAGGTTTTGGAGCACATCCGCACGAAAACATGGAAATTGTTTCCATTCCTTTAGAAGGAAAACTAGCTCATAAAGACAGTACTGGATCCGAAGGTGTTATTCAAAAAGGCGAAATTCAGTTCATGAGCGCAGGCACAGGTGTTACCCATAGTGAAATGAACGGCAGCACAACCGAAGCCGTAAAGTTTCTTCAAATATGGATCATTCCTAACAAGACAAACATTACACCACGTTACGGACAAATGGAATACGGGGTAAACGACAATGAAATTAAAACGTTAATTCAACCAACAACAGCCGAAGGAACTTTACGTTTACAGCAAAATGCATGGTTTAAAATGGCTAAGTTTGAAAGTGGTAAAGAAATAACTATTAATATAGAAGATCCAAAAAACAACGGTATTTATCTGTTTTTATTAAATGGATCTTTAGAGGCTGATGGAAATAAATTAGAAACCCGAGATGCCATCGGAATTTGGGAAACCGAAAAAGTGACTATTAAAACAAACGAAAAAAGCGAATTTCTGATTATAGAAGTTCCAATGAATCAAAACTAATTAAAAAATTACAAGAAGATGAAAAAATGGATTATTGACCCAACTCATACCGAAGTTGGATTTAAGGTTAAACACATGATGTTTACAAATGTAAAAGGAAATTTTAACGATTATACGGCAAACATTCAGTTGAATGAAGATTTAAAAGATGCTCAGCTTGAATTTGAAGCTAAAATCGATTCAATTTTCACAAACAATACAGACAGAGACAACCATTTAAAAAGTGCCGATTTCTTTGATGTAGAGCAATATCCTACTTTAAATTTTAAATCGACAAAAATTGAAGGAAGCGGAAACGATTATGAAATTACCGGTAATTTAACCATTAAAGGCATTACCCAACCAATTAAATTAAATGCAGAATTTAGTGGTTTAATGACCGATCCGTGGGGAAACACCAAAGTAGGCTTAAATTTAGACGGTAAAATTAATCGTAAAGATTTTGGATTAACATACAATGCCGCATTAGAAACTGGCGGAGTTTTAATAGGCGAAGATGTTAAGTTAAACGCAGAAATTCAGCTGGTTGAACAAAAATAAAAGTTAATATTTAATTGTTTTTTGTAAAGTACAATCTTTCAACAGATTGTACTTTTTTTATGTCGATACTTTTAGTAAATTGCAACAAAACATTAGTAATGAATCGTAAAACAATCATTATGCTGTGCCTGTTAGTTGGCGCAGCTACACAGCAATCGTGTAAAAAAAAGGAAAATACCGTAATGACATCAGGACAAGAAAACCCTTTAATTGCCGAATGGAACACTCCGTTTGAAGTTCCTCCGTTCGATCAAATACAGAACAGTCATTTTAAACCTGCTATTTTAGAAGGTATTAAAGACCACCAAAAAGACATTCAGGCAATTGTAGATAACACAGAACAGCCTTCGTTTGAAAATGTTATTGTTGCTATTGACAATTCGGGCGAAACATTAAGTAAAGTCAGAACCGTTCTTTACAATTTAACAAGCGCCAATACTAATGACGAGTTACAGAAACTGTCACAAGAAATGGCTCCTGCCCTTTCAGAGCACAACGATAACATCTATTTAAACGATGCACTTTTTCAAAAGGTAAAAGCTGTTTACGATCAGTATTTAATAAGTAAACCCGAAACATTAAAACTAACTGCGGAACAACAAATGCTTTTAAACGAAACATACAAACGTTTTGTTCGCAGTGGCGCAAATCTATCGGTAGAAGATAAAGACAAACTAAAAAAATTGAATAGCGAATTATCTGTTTTATCATTAAAATACGGCGATAATTTATTAAACGAAACCAATAATTACGAATTGGTTATCGATAAAAAAGAAAATTTGGCAGGTTTACCAACCGAATTAGTCGAAGCTGCTGCTGAAGAAGCTAAAGCAAAAAACAAGGACGGTAAATATGTTTTCACCTTAAGCAATTCAAGCGTAATGCCGTTTTTGCAGTATGCAGATAATCGCGAACTGCGTAAAACAATCTGGAATGCTTATCAGGTTCGTGGAAATCAGAACAACGGAAACGACAATAAAGAAAACGTACTTAAAATTGCCAATTTGCGTATGCAGAAAGCACAGTTGTTGGGTTATAAAAACCACGCAGAATATGTTTTGGAAGAAAGCATGGCAAAGAATCCTGAAGCAGTGAATACCTTGTTGATGAAATTATGGGCACCGGCTGTTAATAAGGCAAAACAAGAAGCTACAGACATACAGGCTTTAATGCGTAAAGAAGGAATTAATGAAGATGTGGCACCTGCAGACTGGCGTTATTATGCAGAGAAAATCCGTAAGGAACGTTACAATTTAGACGAGCAGGAATTAAAACCATATTTAAGTTTAGAAAATGTTCGCAAAGGAATTTTCGATGTAACCAACAAACTGTGGGGCTTAACCTATAAAGAATTGACAAACGTACCTAAATATCATGCAGATGTTACGGTTTGGGAAGTGTTCGATACCAACAAAAAAACATTGGGATTGTTGTATATGGATATGCATCCGCGCGAATCAAAACGTGGTGGAGCCTGGATGACATCGTACCGCGACCAGCAAATGGAAAATGGTAAACGAAAAAATCCGGTAATTTCTATTGTATGTAATTTCACAAAACCAACAGCTACTACTCCGTCTTTATTAACTTTCGACGAAACAACTACGTTTTTCCACGAATTTGGTCATGCCTTACATGGATTGTTATCAAACGTAAATTACAGAAGCTTGGCAGGAACAAATGTTCCTAGAGATTTTGTTGAACTTCCATCGCAAATTATGGAAAACTGGGCTGCCGAGCCTGAAGTATTGAAAATGTATGCAAAACATTACAAAACTGGCGAAGTAATTCCTGATGCGTTGATCGAAAAAATGAAAAAAGCCGGAACTTTTGATCAAGGTTTTGCTACCACAGAATATTTGGCTGCGTCGTTTTTAGATATGAAATACCACACTGCAACCGAAGAAATTAAAGACGATGTAAATACGTTTGAAATAAACGCCATGAAAGAAGCCGGATTGATTGATGCTATTATTCCGCGTTACCGCAGCACGTATTTCAGTCACATTTTTGCAGGCGGATATTCAGCTGGTTATTATAGCTACATCTGGAGTGCCGTTTTAGATACCGACGCGTTTGAAGCATTTAAAACATCGGGCTTGTTCAATTCTGAAAAAGCATTGATGTTCCGTAAATATGTTTTAGAAAAAGGCGGAACGGAAGATCCGGCAGAGTTATACAGAAAATTTCGTGGTGCCGATCCTAAAATTGAACCGTTATTGAAAAAACGTGGATTGAATTAATAAAACACAAACGCTTGATAAATTATCAAGCGTTTTTTTAGTTTAAAAATCTTCTAACATCCAAAACAGACATATAAAACAATAGGATTATTCCTATAAACCACCAAATTGGAATTTTAAAAAAAGTGTATAGTAATGTAAATGAATCGTCAATACCATTTTTAGCTACTACATTGTTAATTTCAATTTGCATTGACAAATAAGGTATAAAAACAAAAAGAAGAAATATTCTAAAAACTATTACTAATTTCTTATTAATGAAGTTCAAATGTTTTTTCTTTACAATTGCCGCACCTATTATCAAAACCGCTAATAATAAAAAATCATAATAATTAAACAACAAAAAAGGAGTTTCAGGCTCATTCATAATAAATAATTTCAAATTCAAACATAACAAAAAAGCGTTTCAAAATTGAAACGCTTTTTTGTTATTTTAAATTCTTTAAGTTAATCACTTCCTGTTCGTTAAGAAAGCGCCACTGTCCGCGGGCAATTCCCCATTTAGTTAAACCTGCATACATAACACGATCTAACTTAATAACATTATAACCTAATTTTTCAAAAATAGCACGAACCACTTTTACGTTCGATGTTTTCAGCTTCACGCCTACTTCACTTTTTGGCTG
>JBEBXJ010000013.1:0-33397 GCA_040391685.1 Paenimyroides baculatum | reverse complement strand
CAAACCGGCACTTTCGGCAACCGAGTTATCGAACTGGGTTACATATAAAGCAGAATCTTTTGCTGTTTGAACAGGAACGAAATTGGTAATATCATCGGGCGTAATGATTACACCACATGCATGAATTCCGGTGTTACGCATAGATCCTTCGATGATTTTTGCCTGCTGTATAGTTTCAGATAATAAATCGTTCTGGTTGGCAACACTTATTAATTCTTTAACGGCATCAAACTCATCCGATCGCAATGCTTTTTTAATTACATCTTCCGGCTCAGATAAAAATCGGCGCAAATTCCACTTGCTCGGCATCATGTTCGGAATCATTTTAGCTATACGTTCCGATTCATATAAAGGAAGATCTAATACACGCGCCGCATCTTTAATAGCCGATTTGGTTGCCATTTTACCGTACGTGATGATTTGTGCCACCTGGTTGGAACCATACTTATTGATTACATAATCCATTACACGCCCACGACCTTCGTCGTCGAAATCAATATCAATATCGGGCATCGATACACGATCGGGATTCAGGAAACGCTCAAAAAGTAAATCATACTTAATAGGATCCAAATTAGTAATTCCCAAACAATAAGCTACCGCTGAACCCGCAGCAGATCCACGACCGGGACCTACCGACACATTCATTTTACGGGCTTCTGCAATAAAATCCTGTACAATAAGGAAATACCCCGGATAACCGGAATTTTCTACCGTTTTCAGTTCAAAATCCAGGCGTTCGGTGATTACATCATCTATTACCTTATATCTACGTTTGGCGCCTTCGTAGGTTAAATAACGTAAATAGGCGTTTTCGCCGCGTTTTCCACCATCGGCATCATCTTCAGCATTGACAAATTCGGCAGGGATATCAAACTTTGGAAGTAAAATATCTCGATAAAGCGAATAGACCTCTATTTTATCTACAATTTCCTGAATATTGATGATTGCTTCGGGCAGATCGGCAAAAAGTGCCTTCATTTCGTCTTGAGTCTTGTAATAATACTCTTGATTTGGCAGACCGTAACGATAGCCGCGCCCACGACCAATCGGTGTTGCCTGTTTTTCGCCGTCTTTTACACACAATAAAATATCGTGTGCATTAGCATCGGACTTTTCTAAATAATAGGTATTGTTGGTTGCGATTAATTTTACCTGATGCTTTTTAGAAAATGCGATCAATGTTTTATTTACACGGTCTTCATCTTCCTGATTATGACGCATGATTTCCAGATAAAAATCGTCTTTAAAATGTTCTTTCCACCATAAAAGAGCTTCTTCTGCCTGCTTTTCTCCAATATTTAAAATTTTACTAGGCACTTCTCCGTATAAATTTCCGGAAAGCACGATAATATCTTCTTTATACTGTAAAAGAACCTGCCTGTCAATTCGGGGAACATAATAAAACCCGCTGATTGACGCTGCCGATGCCAGTTTTGCAAGATTATGATAGCCTTTTTTATTTTTTGCAAGAAGCACAACCTGGTATCCATTGTCTTTTTTAGATTTATCGGTATGGTTTTCACACAAAAAAAACTCACAGCCAACAATGGGTTTTATTTCGGTTTCCGTAGGCTGTTCGCCATTTTCAATCGCAGCTTCGTTTGCTTTCTTTACGTTTTTGTTATGATCAAAAACAGCACTTACAAACTTAAAAGCGCCCATCATGTTACCGTGATCAGTCATTGAAACAGCCGACATTTTCTCTTTTGCCGATTTTTTAATCATTGCACCAATATCGATAGTTGACTGTAAAACCGAAAACTGTGTATGATTGTGCAGATGAGCAAAAACAGCCTGTTTGTAAGCTTGTTTTACTTCGTCAGAAATAGTAGTTTGTTCGGCTTCGCCTTTAATAACCCCCGAAGCTTCTAATTGTTTCCGAATTTCTTCGGATGTCTTTTTAAGGTTGATGTGTTTTAAGCCGATTAACTGAAACGGCTGCGGATTTATTTCTTTAAAGTTTTGCAGATAGCCGGCAGGTTGCTGCAATTCACTCTCCTGAAAAACATTCTTGCGAACCAATTCAAAGAAACATCGGGTTGTTGCTTCTACATCGGCAGTTGCATTGTGGGCTTCGCCAAAAGGCACACCAAACAAATACTCGTGCAATTCGGTTAACGTTGGTAATTTAAAACGACCACCACGACCGCCGGGTAATTTCAATAAATTCGCAGTAACTTCGGTACAAGTATCTAAAACCGCCATAGAATTTAAAACGGTTGTTTTTTGGGCACGGTAAAACTCTGCACCCATAATGTTTAAATCGAACCCTACATTTTGTCCAACAACAAATTTAGCTTTACCTAAAGCCGTATTAAATTTTGCAAGAACCGTATGTATATCAATGCCTTTTTCGGTTGCCAATAAGGTAGAAATACCGTGGATTCGTTCAGAATCATAAGGAATATCAAAACCTTCGGGTTTTATAAGATAATCTTCATGTTCCATTAAATTCCCCATTTCATCGTGCAACTGCCAGGCAATCTGTATGCAGCGTGGCCAGTTATCAACATCAGTAATAGGCGCATTCCAATCTTTAGGTAAACCAGTTGTTTCGGTATCAAAAATTATATACATCGGTAAAATTCAGGTTGATTTTATACAAAGTTACAATAAAAAAAGTCGCTCTTAAAAAAGAACGACTTAAGTATGTGTTAAACAAATTTTATAATTTATTATGGATTTGGTGTTTCAGGTGTTTCAGGCACTGGGGGATAAACTAGCGGGATTCTAAAAAACACGCCTTTATTTAAATTAACAATTGGCATATTAGGTAAAACTAAAGTTGGATCTACCGGAACCATCTCTGCATAGAATGTACCCGAAATTGTTCCTGGTTGTTGTTTTTCAACCGCATCTAATTTAATGTAGCCTTTACCTGTTGATGATGAGGTGCTGTAAAGATAAACGGTGTCTTTTTCCTTTTTAGAATAAGTAGCAACGTGATAATTAGTTGTTCCTAATTCGTATTCCTTTCCTGATTCATAATTTTGTATGAACAAAGTAACGTTTTCTGAATCGGTTGCACCAACAATTACTAAATTACCGTTATCAACATTAGCTGTCATTTTGGTAGCTCGCCAAAAATCATAGCTGTTCATTGCTTCAAAGGTTGGGTTATTTATAGTTAGTTCTTCTTCGCACGAAACCAATGAGAACGCCATTAATGCAAATAAAAAGTATTTTTTCATATTCGTTTTAGATTCTGAATTCAAATGTTACCAAACAAAAATAGAATTTTTTCTTTATAGCCTATCATTTTTTTTAATAATTATTTAACTTTTTTTAAAATTTAACAATTTAACATTAACTTTTATTGGTTTACAATCAATCATTACAAAAAAATAATTACTTTTGCACTTCAATTTTAATAATAAAAAGAGGTCGGGAACCTCACTTAAATCACTTAAAGATTATGTCTGTAAAAATTAGATTACAAAGACACGGTAAAAAAGGAAAACCTTTTTACTGGGTAGTAGCTGCTGATGCACGCGCTAAAAGAGATGGTAAATTCTTAGAAAAAATCGGAACTTACAATCCAAACACTAACCCTGCAACAATTGACTTAAACGTTGATGCTGCTGCAAAATGGTTATTTAACGGTGCACAACCAACAGATACTGCTCGTGCAATTTTATCTTACAAAGGTGCTTTATTAAAACATCACTTAAACGGTGGTGTACGTAAAGGTGCTTTAACACAAGAGCAAGCTGATGCTAAATTCACTGCTTGGTTAGATGAAAAAGCAAACAAAGTAGGTGCAAAAGTAACTGGATTAGCTGATAATAAAGCTGCTGCTAAAGCTGCTGCATTAAACGCTGAAAAAGAAGTAAACGCAAAACGTATTGCTGCTGCACAAGAAGCTAAAGCTGCTGCTGAAGCTGCAACTGCAGAAGAAGCTACTCCAGAAGTAGAAGAAAATACAGAAGAAACTGAAGCATAATTTGTAAGCGATTTTTAATGCGTAAAAAAGATTGTTTTTATTTAGGAAAAATCGCAAAGAAATTTAGTTTCAAAGGCGAAGTATTGGTATATTTAGATACAGACGAGCCTGAATTGTATACAGAATTGGAATCAATGTTCGTTGAAATAAACGGACATTTGGTTCCTTTTTTTATTGAAAGATCATCGATCCACAGAGAAAAATTCCTTCGTACACAATTTGAAGACATAGATTCTGAAGAAGCTGCAGATACTATTGTTGGAAAAAATGTATATTTACCACTTACCATGCTTCCTGCATTAGAAGGAAACAAATTTTACTACCACGAGGTTGTTGGTTTTGATGCCATTGATCAGCGACTAGGTAATTTCGGAACCATTTTAAGAATCAGCGACAACGGCGTACAAGCCTTGTTTGAAGTTCAAAAAGGTGATGCCGTTATTTTAATTCCTTTAATTGACGAATTTATCATTGAAGTAAACCGTGAAAACAAATCCATCCTTTTCAATACTCCTGAAGGATTGATTGATTTGTATCTTTAAATTTCAAATCTAACCCAAAAACCTTATTTTTGAAGTAAATTTCACTTCAAATATGTTCTCATTTAAACAATTCACTATAAACCAAGACCGTTGCGCCATGAAAGTGGGTACCGATGGCGTGTTATTAGGCGCCTGGAGTCCTGTTTTTCACAATCCTTTTAATATTTTAGATATTGGTGCAGGCACCGGTTTAATTGCTTTAATGTTAGCCCAACGAAGCGGCGCCCAGCAAATTGATGCAGTTGAGATTGATGAAGATGCTTACGAACAATGTGTGGAGAATTTTGAACAAAGTAAATGGAACGACCGTTTGTTTTGTTATCATGCAGCTATTGATGAATTTACAGAAGAACTTTTTGAAGAGGAAGAAGAATATGATTTAATTGTTTCTAATCCGCCTTTTTATTCAGAGAATTATTCGTCAGGTAACGAACAACGCGACAAAGCACGTTTTCAGGAAGCATTACCTTTCCCCGAGTTGATAGAATCTGCACAAGCCTTACTTTCAGAAAACGGAATTTTCACCGTAATCATTCCTTATAAAGAAGAAGAAACTTTTATAGAATTAGCTCAATCTGTTGGATTATTTCCATTAAAGACAACTCGCGTTAAAGGAAACGAAACATCTGAAATTAAACGCAGCTTACTGGCTTTTTCCCGAATAGAACAAGAACATCTTGTTGATGAATTAACTATTGAAATAGATCGCCATAAATACACCCCGGAATACACCGAACTAACAAAAGACTTTTATTTGAAAATGTAATTTTTCATTTAACAAACGACGTTTAATGCCATCTCAGCTCATTAATTTTATGGTGTGCAACAATCGTTATTATGAAAAAAGAATTTATAAAAGGTCAGGGAGCTGTAGAGAACATTCATAATCGGTTTTTTAAGAACAGATACGAGACTTCAATTTATCAAGACGATTATGAAGAAGCAACAGCCAAAACACAAATTTTAGAAGTTTTTCCAAAAACAATTGTCAATAAAATAAAAGGCAACAGTTTACCTTTTATATACTCAATGAACCCTTATCAGGGTTGCGAACACGGCTGTGCGTATTGTTATGCCCGCCCCACGCATCAATATTGGGGGTTTAGTGCTGGTGTAGATTTTGAACGCATTATTTTGGTTAAGAAAAATGCACCGGAATTATTGGAACAATTCTTTACGAAAAAAGGATACAAGCCGTCCGTAATTTCGCTTTCGGGTAATACTGATTGTTACCAGCCATTAGAACGTAAATTAGAAATCACACGTAAATTATTGCAAGTCTGTTTAGATTACCGTCATCCGGTGAGTATCATTACAAAAAATGCATTAGTACTTCGCGATTTAGATATTTTAAAACAACTGGCGGCTAAAAATCTGGTAAATGTATCCATAAGTATTCCAACCATAAACGAAGAGTTGCGCAGAGTTTTAGAACCCAGAACATCATCGGTAAAAACAAAACTGAAAGCACTTCAAACTTTATCAGAAAACAACATCCCTACACACGTTATGGTTGCTCCGATTATTCCCGGATTAAACAGTATGGAAATTTTACCTATTTTAAAAACAATTGCGGAAAACGGAGCACATTCTTTCGGATATACATTAGTTGGTTTGAACGATGAAGTGAAACCTGTTTTTAAAGATTGGCTGGAAACGCATTATCCCGACCGAAAAGAAAAGGTTTTAAACCAAATAGCATCATTGCACAAAGGAAATTTAGCAGAAAAGAATATTTCCAAAAGAAATACCGGTAACGGAAATTTTGCCGATATGATTCACAAAACATTCGAAATCGGCAGAAAGAAATTTTTCAGTCAATCTAAATTTCCTTCACTAGCGACCGATTTATTTGATGGTACAAAAGGCGAACAGTTGCGGTTGTTCTAACGTTAAAATCTTTTTCTTTCTTCCATCTGCATTCTTCTTAAAAAAAGAGTATTTTTGTTACAACTAAACATTTTTTGATATGAAACCCGATTTATTTCAGGCACCAGATTATTATTTATTAGACGATTTACTTACAGAAGAACATAAATTAGTACGTGACTCTGCAAGAGCATGGGTTAAAAAAGAAGTATCACCAATTATAGAAGAATACGCTCAGCGTGCAGAATTCCCTCATCAAATTGTAAAAGGGTTAGGTGAAATTGGCGGTTTTGGACCATATATTCCTGTGGAATACGGCGGTGCAGGATTAGATCAAATTTCGTACGGATTGATTATGCAGGAAATTGAACGTGGCGATTCAGGTGTACGCTCAACCTCATCGGTGCAATCATCGTTGGTAATGTATCCAATTTGGAAATACGGAAACGAAGAGCAACGCATGAAATACCTTCCAAAATTAGCAACAGGTGAAATGATCGGTTGTTTTGGCTTAACAGAACCTGATTTTGGATCGAACCCTGGCGGTATGGTAACTAACTTTAAAGATAAAGGAGATCATTACTTATTAAACGGTGCAAAAATGTGGATTTCGAACGCTCCGTTTGCAGATATTGCCGTTGTTTGGGCGAAAGACGAAAGCGGACGTATTCACGGATTAATTGTGGAACGCGGTATGGAAGGTTTTACAACTCCGGAAACGCACAACAAATGGTCGTTACGTGCATCGGCAACTGGTGAATTGATTTTTGACAATGTGAAGGTTCCTAAAGAAAATTTATTACCAAACAAATCGGGCTTAGGTGCACCGCTTGGCTGTTTAGATTCTGCTCGATACGGAATTGCTTGGGGAGCGATTGGTGCGGCAATGGATTGTTATGACACCGCTTTACGTTATTCTAAAGAACGCATACAGTTTGACAAGCCTATTGGAGCTTTTCAGTTACAGCAAAAGAAATTAGCCGAAATGATTACCGAAATCACTAAAGCACAGTTATTAACCTGGCGTTTGGGTGTTTTGCGTAACGAAGGTAAAGCAACATCGGCACAAATATCAATGGCTAAACGCAACAACGTGGATATGGCATTAACTATTGCTCGTGATGCACGCCAAATGTTAGGCGGAATGGGTATTACCGGCGAATATTCTATTATGCGCCACATGATGAATTTAGAATCTGTTGTTACTTATGAAGGTACACACGACATTCACTTATTAATTACAGGTATGGATATTACCGGATTCCCGGCATTTAAATAAGATTTTATTTTTTTATTGACCTTTGGTTCGATATCAAAATAATTAATCAAAGATATTTACATACCCCTGCACCTCGAGTAGCGTAACACAGTGAAGCCTTTCGACAGGCTTCGAGAAGTTTTCAAAATCATAAGTTCTCGACAAGCTTGAACTGACGAAGATTTGATAAATTCTGTTTGGCATAATCTTTTTATAAATAAGAAATCCCGAACAATGTTCGGGATTTTACTGTTTTAGCATAAACTAATACTCTTTCGTATTTTCGTGATGCAGGTAAATTTTACTGTATTTCATATACCAAATCCACAACCCAAAAACCGATAAGAAAACTACCAAAAGTGTTTGGTCTATCTTTTTCCAGCGATCAAACAATTGGCTACTCCAAACCACGAACAATGCACTTAACGAAACTGCCAAATGTACCAGTTGGATAACCAAGTAAATACGGTACTTTTCATTCATGTAAAAAGCGGCATCGTGAAATATAAATATTCCCAATATGTATCCAACCAACAAAATAGTCAGTACAATTAATAACCATTTTATAACTTTTAATAAAGTTTTCATAGAGGATAATTAAAAACGAGCAAATTTAAATAAATATTGTACTTAAATAACGGTTGCAATAAAATAAGTTATCAATAAAACGGAAAAACGAAGTTCCCTTCGTTTTTCACTAAAAATAATCCAATAAAACAAATCTATAAATTAATATTTTTTACTAATTTTTCATAAAGATAAAAATATTCTCTTTAAAAATTAATTTTATTTAAATATTTATTATCCTTCAGGAGCCAATTCAATTTTTAAGCCGTCTATTTCAGGAGTAATGGCAATTTGGCAACCTAAACGACTATTTTCTTTAACATTGAAAGCTTCCCAAAGCATTGCTTCTTCATCTGGATTTTTCTCCGGTAAAGAAACTTGCTCTTCGTTTAAAACATAACATTGGCACGATGCACACATTGCCATACCGCCGCAAATACCAATAGTTCCTTCTTCTGCCAACTCATAAGCACGCACTAGTTCCATTACGTTCATATTCATATCGGTAGGTGCATCAACCGTATGCTCTGCTCCTTCTCTATCTATAATTGTTATTTTAATATCGCTCATAATCTGCATTTTTGCAAAGATACTAATTATAAAAGCGATAGAAAATGAATAGTGGACTAAAAGCTTCTTGTACAAAAAAAACGAGCTTTATAAAAAGCTCGTTTTCTATTTAAACTACCACATCGAAAAAAGCGGTTAATTCTTCGAACGAATATTGTTTGGTATCTATATCCTTAATAATTCTGCCGCGTTCAAAACACACAATTCTGTCAGAAATTTCAAACGTATGATTTAAATCGTGGCTTGAAACCAATAAGGTTGTCTGTTTGGTATCGGCAATTGTGCGTAAAATCTTTTTTAAACGAATTTGTGTTGTTGGATCTAAATTAGCAAAAGGCTCGTCTAAAATAATTACTTTAGGATTTCCGATTAAGGTTCCGATAATACCAACTTTCTTTTGATTTCCTTTTGAAAGATCACGTATGTATTTGTTCTTTCCTAAAATCTCGTTGTTAAAAAAATCGGCATAATTTAAAAGAAAAGCATCAACTTGTTCTTTTGTCTGATTGCGTAATTCTCCCAAAAAATAAAAATATTCTTCACTGGTTAAGTATCCAATTAAAAAGGTCTCATCTAAAAAAGCGGTTGTAAAACCTTTCCAGTCTTCGCTTTTATTTACAATAACGTTGTTGTTTTTAATATGTCCGTGCGATGGTTCGATCAAATCTAACAACAGGCTGAAAAAAGTGGTTTTACCTGCACCGTTGTTACCCACCAAACCAAAACTTTCACCCATTGGAATTTCTAATCCCTGTATATCTAAAACAGTATTTCCGTCATATATCTTTTTTAAATTCTGAACTTGTATCATAATTATTTATAAGCTTTAATGGTTGTATATTTTTGTGACTTGTATAATTTTTCGATTAAATCGAACATAAATTTCTTTAGTAAAATTCCAATCAATCCAATGGCAATGAAAACGATAATTGCTATTTTGAATTCCAAAAGCATTGTTAAAATAAAATAAATAATCATAGGTGCTAAAATCGTAGGAACACTCAACAACATCGTTTTAATATTAAACGCCTTGGTATCGCCAAAAGCGTTTTTGTTGCTTGTTAAATCTATTTTTGTACGGACAAAAGCACCGATAATCAACGATAAATAACAGTTCCAACCAATGTTATAAAATCCAACTGCAATAATGGTTAAGTAAACATTCCAACCGAAATAAATGTAGAAACTCGCCAAAATCATAGAAACCAACGTTCCTAAAACCATAATGAGCCATTTAGATTCTAAATAAGTTCGGTATGGAATATTTTGCGTCATCATTAACGGATAATAACTGCTGTCCCAACTTGGAACGTATTGCCCAAACATCAACATAAAACCACCAGTAACCATGATTCCTGATAAAATAACGAAAGTTGATCCTTCAAAAGCTCCGGAAGGATTCATTAAAAAGAACAATCCGTACAATAAAAACGCCAAACTCATATATAAAACGGTACGGGTACGCTTGTTTCGGGTAAGTAGTTTTAAATCTAACTTTAAAAACGGAGCTAATTTTCCAAAGCGGTTTAAAAAGTTTAAATCGTAGTATTTATAGGTTTCCTTTTTAACTACAACGGCACTATCTAATGATAAATTCTTAAAATAAAAACGGTAGCACATAACCAGCAGGTACAACAAATAAGATGCTACAACAACCACTAAAAACGGGTAGTTGTACAAAATCTCAAAAATGTATTTTGTATATGCCGTAGCCTGAATGTAGTTAAAATAATCTAAAGCTAAAACCCCTGCAAAAACCACTAAAAAAGGTAGTGCAAATTTTGTTACATGGTTTAAAAGCTGTACCAGAAAATTGTTTGCCAAAAACAGTAACGTGAACGATAATGCAAACAAAATGCTAGTTGTTACCGCAAAATCCATTCTTATAAATTTTATTAAAACTGCAATACCCATTAACAGGTTTACAAAATTAAAAAACGACAGTGAAGATTTGGTAAGACAGTAGTTTACAATCGTTTTTTTACGAACGTTCTGTATCAGCAAAGGTTTTACAAGGGTAGTTGGCATTTTTTGAAAGAAGTAACGAATTACCAGATCGCCCAACCATAAATAAACGACGTATTTAAAAAAGCCCTGTAGCGGATCCAGCCCGTTTTCTTCTGCCAGTTTAAAAAGTCCAAAACACATCACTACCATAAAAAGTAAGTAACATACCCCGAAATAGCCTTTACCAATTGCCATTATTATACTTTGTGCCATGCCGCCTTTACGCTTCATGCCTTTCCATTCTAAATTGGCGAGTTGTTTAAATGTCATACTGCTTTTTATTTAGTAAGTAGTGTTTTTAACGAAATGTTACAAAAAAAGAGTATGCTTTTTTTGAACATACTCTTTTTATTCTTTTTACCGATCGCTTAATCAATAGCTTTAACAACTGCTTTTTCGGCTTCTTTTCTTGTTCCGTCAAAACCGTCAATGCCGGAAACGGTAGTATATTTCAATACATATTTTTTGCCCGGATTTATTCGGTTATAAACACTTTGACACATTAAGGTAGCCTCGTGAAATCCGCATAAAATCAATTTTAATTTACCAGGATAGGTATTGATATCGCCAATAGCATAAATACCTTCTATATTGGTTTGATAATCTAACGCATTATTAACCTTGATGGCGTTTTTTTCGATCTCTAATCCCCAGTTTGCAATAGGACCTAATTTTGGCGTTAAACCAAACAACGGAATAAAGTAATCAGTTTTTATGGTTTGTGAAGATACACCACCGTCAAAAGACAAGGTTACAGCTTCAACATGTTCGTTCCCATGAATTTCGGTAACTTCAGCAGGCGTAATCAAATTAATTTTACCCGAATGTTTTAACGCTTGTGCTTTTTCAACAGAATCTAATGCACCACGAAACTCATTTCTTCTGTGAACCAGAGTTACGCTTTTGGCAACATCGCTTAAAAAGATGCTCCAATCTAAAGCAGAATCACCACCACCGCTTATCACGATGTTTTTATCTCTGAATTGTTCCGGATTTTTAACAAAATACTCTACCCCTTTATCTTCGTAAAAAGCCAAACCTTCAATAATTGGTTTGCGTGGTTCAAAACTACCCAAACCACCAGCAATTGCAACGGCTTTGGCATGATGTTGTGTTCCTTTATTGGTAGTAACTATAAAAGTTCCGTCTTCTAACTTATCAATACTTTCTGCAACTTCGTTTAATGTAAAACCAGGTTCAAACTGTTTAATTTGTTCCATTAGGTTATCAATCAATTCGGCGGCGCCAACCGAAGGATAGCCCGGAATATCGAAAATTGGTTTCTTTGGGTATAATTCTGTTAATTGCCCGCCGGGTTGCGGAAGCCCGTCAATTATATGACAGCGTAATTTTAATAATCCGGCTTCGAACACAGCAAAAAGTCCTGTTGGTCCGGCACCGATTATTAATATATCAGTTTCAATCATAAAAGTAAAATTTATATAAAATTAAAGAGCTGTAAGCACAAAAAAAGTGATAAATATCATTCATTTATCACTAATCTGCTTATAGTTTATTAAAACACCGAAATATTTTCTACTGTTTCAATTTCGGGAGCGTATTTTTTAATGGTAGTCTCCACACCTGCTTTCAACGTCATTTGGTTGATTTTGCATGAGGTACAGGCACCTTCTAAACGCACTTTAACGTATTTGTCGTCTTCAATAGAAATTAAGCTGATGTCACCACCGTCTGATTTTAAAAACGGGCGGATTTCTTCTAACGCTTTTTCTACATTTTGTCTTATTGTTTCTGAAGCCATGTTGCTTTTTTTTATATAAAAATCCGTAATTCAAATTTTTCAGTTTTTTGTCATATTGAGCGGAACGTAGTGTAGTCGAAATATCTTTTACTATTAATACTAAAAGATTCCTCGTCGTTCGTTCCTCACTCTGTCGGAATGACAAAAAAATTATTACAAATAACGAATATTAAAAATATTATTTTTTAACAGCAGAACAACCTGCCATTGTTGTAATTTTAACTGCTTCGGTTGGTGGAAGCGAGGTATTTCTTAAAACGGTTTGCGATACTACATTTTTAGCAATTTCAACGAAAGCTTCAGCTACCACAGAGCCATCTTGCAATGCTGCCGGACGACCGTAATCGCCTGCTTCGCGAATGCTTTGTACAATTGGCACTTCACCTAAAAATGGAACATCTAAATCCAATGCCAGATTCTTTGCGCCTTCTTGACCAAAAATGTAATATTTGTTTTCCGGTAATTCTTCCGGCGTAAAATATGCCATGTTTTCAATAATCCCCAAAACCGGTACATTGATACTTTCTGCCATGAACATCGACACTCCTTTTTTAGCATCTGCCAGCGCAACTGCCTGTGGCGTACTTACCACAACCGCGCCCGTAATTGGCAACGACTGCATTAAAGACAGGTGGATATCGCCCGTTCCCGGTGGTAAATCTAATAATAAGAAATCTAATTCGCCCCAATCTGCATCGAAAATCATTTGGTTTAATGCTTTAGAAGCCATTGGTCCACGCCAAATTACTGCTTGGTCGGGACTTGTAAAGAAGCCTATTGACAATAATTCTACACCGTAACTTAAAATAGGTTTCATTTTTGATTTTCCGTCTACATCAACCGAAACGGGTTTCGATTTTTCAACATCGAACATAATCGGCATCGATGGTCCGTAAATATCAGCATCTAACACACCTACTTTAAAACCCATATTGGCTAAAGTAACCGCTAAATTTGCCGTTATTGTAGATTTACCAACACCACCTTTACCAGACGATACGGCAATAATATTACTGATTCCCGGAATTGATTTTCCTTTGATCTCCGGTTTTTCAGGAGTTTCAATCTTAATATTTACTTTTACTTTTGCCTTATCGTAGATTTTTTCATGAATTACCTTCATAATATCCACTTCGGCACGTTTCTTAATGTGTAATGCCGGTGTTTGTAAAGTAACATCAACCACCACTTCGTCGCCAAAAGTCATTACGTTTTGTACCGCACCGCTTTCAACCATATTTTTACCTTCGCCTGCAACAGAAATAGTTTCTAAAGCAGTTAATATCTCTTTTCTGTCTAATTTCATTTTTTGTATCTTAATAAAGCTGTTTAAAAACCTGCTAATAAACAACTTATGTAGAATTATTTTAAATTACAAAGATAACACGAAATTATGATACTTTAAAGTTAATGATTTAATAAATTATGAATATACCTCAATGTATCATAATACGAAATTTCGGGTGTTTTGTCATTCCGACGAAGGAGGAATCTAATTAGTTTAGTTAGAAGATTGCTTCGCCAGTTCGCAAGCTCGGGTCTTCACTCCACTACGTTTCGTTCAGAATGACAAAATCATAATTATAACTTATGGCAATTATTTATTTAAAAATTATGCTTGATGTTAGATGCTAGGTGAACGATGTTAATTAAATAAAAACTTTTACATGCAGTATAGCCTTTATTTAAAAATAACTGTAATTTTATAGAAACAAAAATTGAAAATTATGGCACAAATAACATTTAAAGGAAACCCTATTCATACTTTGGGAAATTTACCTGCTGTTGGCACGGCAGCTCCCGATTTTAAATTGACAAACGGCGAATTATCTGAAAAATCGCTAAGCGATTACAAAGGAAAAAACGTGGTTTTAAATATTTTTCCAAGTGTTGATACCGGCGTTTGCGCGCAATCGGTACGTACGTTTAACAAAGAAGTTTCGGCAGTTGACAATACCGTGGTTTTATGTATTTCTAAAGATTTACCGTTTGCACTGAATCGTTTTTGCGCTGCAGAAGGTTTACAGAACGTTGAAACATTATCTGATTTTAAAAACAATGACTTTACCAGTGCTTACGGCGTACAAATGACCGACGGTCCTTTAAATGGCTTAATGAGTAGAGCTGTTGTGGTGATAAACCCGGAAGGAAAAGTAGTTTATAACGAACAAGTTCCTGAAATTACTCAAGAACCAGATTACAACCATGCCATTAATGCGTTGAAGTAAGAATTATTTTTTTGATAAAAAACACCGCCAAAGTTTAAAACTTTGGCGGTGTTTTTTTTACATAAATATCACATTCCATAAAAAATTAATATATTTACAACAATAAAAAAACTAATTATGCAAAAAAAACTACTATTCCTTTTCATTACATTATTAAGCTTTAATGCATATTGTCAGTATTGTGTGGAAGAAGTTTCTGTAGGAGGATCTGTTGTTTCAATTCTTACTAAAGACAATACAAAGAGTTTCGTTTGGTGAAAATAGTCATCGAGGACAAATAGGCGATGGCACTAAAAATAATTATTCTCTTTCAGCCCCACATATAGAAAGTAATGCAAACTGGAAAATGATACGTCAGGGACACTTTCATACTTTAGCCATTAAAAATGATGGAACTTTGTGGAGTTGGGGTAGTAATGACACTGGGAAATTAGGTAACGGTACCATGACAGATCATTACATACCTACACAAGTAGGAACGGATAATGATTGGGTAATGATTGCTTTAGGTAATTGGCACTCTATTGCATTAAAATCTAACGGAACATTGTGGGGATGGGGAAATACAAGAACTAAAGCTTTAGGTTACTTTCATTGGAATCTACCTTCTGACCAAACAATTCCTATTCAATTAAATAATGATACCGATTGGAGTTATATAAATGCTGATGAACACACAACATTTGCTATAAAAATAACGGTGAACTATATGGCACAGGTGCTGTACGTTTAGGCACCCCTAACCCCAATGTTGTGAGTGCTATTCGACTACCGTTAGGCACCCAATTTGAATCTAACGGCTTTTATAAATTGAGTAATGATACTGATTGGAAAAAAATTATGATGAGTCCCTCCTTTTTCTATGTAATGCTCAAGAATGACAACACTTTATGGGGAGTATCATATAACGGTATTAATACCAGCGGATTAGGCACAGGAAGTAGTACTAACGGTATGGATTATTTCACTGATTATATACAACTTGGGACTGACACTTGGAAAGATGTAAGTATAATAGGATCTAATTTTTTAGGAATACAAACCGACGGTTCACTATGGTATTCTGGTGCTGGTTTATTTGGAGGACCATATACTTACATGAATACAAACATACGTACACAAATAGGCACCGATAAAGATTGGAAAAGTGTTTCTGGATCGTTAAGCCTTTTTAAGGGGTACTGGCTTACAAAAAATGACAATTCATTATGGTATTTCGGTACAAATGCTAATTTGCCTTCTCAAATTTCGCCTGCCACTACACCTAAAGAGGTTTATTATTGTGGAAAAGCTTCCACTAACGAATACACTAAAGAAATTAGTATTAATTTATATCCAAATCCAACTACTGATAACCTTTTTTGGTCAGAAAAAGATATCATAATTGAAAAAATCACCATCTATGACATTAATGGAAAGAAGATAGTAGAACAAAATGTTTCAGAAAACAGCATAAATGTTTCGTATCTTGCAAATGGCACTTATATATTAAAATTAAAATCAAATAATGAAATTAATTACCATTCAAAGTTTATAAAAAAATAAGATTAAAAACAGAAAACGTCCAAAGTTTAAACTTTGGACGTTTTTTTATGGATCCCAAAAATGATCATTAAAATTTTGAACCGTATTTTCTTTTATAATAACTCCTTCATTTTCCAATAACTGCTGCATTAAATTGGTTCCCTGGAAATGATGCTTGCCAGTAAGCAATCCTTTACGGTTTACTACACGGTGTGCGGGAATGTCTTCGCTTAAATGTGATGCGTTTAAGGCATATCCAACCATTCGTGCCGATTTTGGTGCACCGATTTTTTTGGCAATGGCTCCGTAAGTAGTAATTTTTCCATACGGAATCTGCCTTACAACTTCGTAAACCCTTTGAAAAAAATCTTTTTCAATCATTATAAAACAGTTTGCACAGATTTATAAGCGTGATTACTCCCGTAATACAGCCCAATATTTTATTTATGTTCTTTAAAACAAAACTATCTTGATCTGTTTTGTTTTTAAAAAGGTTTATGTAAAACATAAAGGCTAAAAAAGCACCTATTAAAACACCCACAGTTAATAAAATATTGCTTATGTAATTAATGGTATAAAAATTATTATTAATGGCTGTTATGGTTATAAACACATAATAAAATACGGGAAAAATGTTTATTAAAGCCAATAATATTCCTTGTGTAAAGCGTTTTCTTTTTTGAACAATTTCTACAGCGATATCTTTCTTTTTTTTGGGTTTGGCAACAAAAAAATAAATGGTAAGAACCAGAAAAACAACAAAACCAATTTCGCGCAGAATGTTTGTTATGAAAATGCTTCTATCGATAATTTTAGCAAAAAAAACCGCCAGATACGTTTGCAATGCAATGACAATAAACGTACCCAACATAAAACTGTAAGCATTTTTCATTCCTTCCCTTTTAGAAATTTTTACCACCGTAGCATTTAAAATACCCGGCAATAAAGTTCCAAAAACAGATGCTCCCAGCCCTGTTAAAAAAGGAAGAATATAACTCATTATTTAAGTTGAAATTTAATATAAGTAATTGGCTTGCTTTGCTCTAAATACTGCGATTCGTAAAAAGTTTGAATCTCCGTAACTACTTCGGGAGCACCATCATTTCTATAAACATTATGGTTTGCGTACAACACTTTATGCCCCGCACCGTGTAGCAAGCCCAGCGTATAACCGTGCATGAATTCACTATCGGTTTTCAGGTTGATAACACCTTCTGGTTTTAAGATATTTTTGTAATGAGCCAAGAAAATTTCATTGGTTAAACGGTGCTTGGTACGCTTGTATTTAATTTGCGGATCGGGGAAAGTAATCCAGATTTCATCGACTTCGTTTTCTGCAAAACAGTTCTCTATCAGTTCGATCTGTGTACGTAAAAAAGCCACATTCGGAATATTTTCTTCAACAGCCGTTTTGGCACCCCGCCAGAAACGCGATCCTTTTATATCAACACCAATAAAATTTGTGTTAGGATAACGGCGAGCCAATTCTACTGAATATTCTCCTTTACCACAACCCAACTCCAGAACAATAGGATTATCGTTCTTAAAAACTTCTTTGTTCCAATTGCCTTTTAAGCTAAACGTGTTATTTAAAACTTCTTCTCTGTTCGGCTGATATACATTTGAAAACGTTTCGTTTTCTCTGAAACGTTTCAATTTATTTTTACTTCCCACTTTTATAAATTTTGGTAAAAATAATATATTTTCCAGTTAAAAGCTATTTCTGCATATTTAAACAACCAGATTACCTCTAAACCAAATTTTATTAAATTTGGTTTATTCAATTACTATTTAATATCAAATGAAAAATCATCTATTAATTATATACTTTTGTTTAGCTCAATTTATTTCTTTCGCACAAGTTGACAAAAACGATGAATTGTATAAAACAATTATTTTAAAAGACAGCTTGCTTTTTAATGTAGGATTTAACACTTGTGACATTAAACAATTTGAATATTTATTAAGTGATAAACTTGATTTTTATCATGATATAAGTGGTATTTCTGACAAAAGAAAATTTCTAAATAATATAAAGAATGGATTATGCAGCAACCCAACTGGTTTTCAATCTCGAAGAGAACTGCTACCTGAAAGCACACGAATTTATGCTTTGTACAATGATGATAAACTATATGGTGCGATTCAAGAAGGCATACATCAATTCTTTGAAAGGCAAGCTAATAAACCTGAAACATTTGGTAGTTCAGCTAAATTCACACATCTTTGGTTATTAGAAAACAATGAATGGAAACTTACAAAAGCATTAAGTTTTGAACATCAGAAAAATAAAATTTCCACTACCAATTCCTTAATATTTGAAAACGATTTAACAATAGAAAACTGGTTAAAAGAAAATAAAATCCCTACACTTGGGATAGGAATTATTGAAGACGGAAAACTCAATCAGATTAAAGTTTTCGGGAAATCTTCAAACGGAACTTCTGCATCTTACAATACTATTTTCAATGTAGCTTCTCTAACCAAACCTGTAACGGCTTTGGTTACTTTAAAACTTGTGGAACAAGGAAAGCTCGGTTTGGACGAACCTATTTATAAATACTGGACAGACCCAGATATTGCCCAAGATCCAAGACATAAAAAGCTGACAGCACGACTGATTTTAAGTCATCAAACAGGATTTAAAAATTGGCGATGGTTAAATGACGACGAAAAACTCCGCTTTGACTTTGACCCCGGAACAGCCTATCAGTATTCGGGAGAAGGATACGAATATTTACGTAAAGTATTGGAAAACAAATTCAGCAAATCATTACAACAACTGGCAGAAGAACTTATTTTTCATCCGTTGAAAATGAATGACACAAGATTTATTTGGGATAAGAATGTAGATAACTTAAGGTATGCGTTAAATTTTGACAAAGACGGAGATACTTATAAGACAGTACAGAACACTACACCTAATGCAGCCGACGATTTGCTTACAACGATTGAAGATTACGGGAATTTTCTAGTAAGTATAATGAACGGAGATTTACTTTCAGAAAAGACGTTTAAGGAGATGACAACTCCGCAAACGGGAAGCGAAAAAGGCAAACATTTTGGTTTAGGTTTTGAAATTTATGATTTAGGAAATAAAGAATATGCATTAGCCCATGGAGGAGCAGACAATGGAGTTCGTGCCATTGTATTTATTCTACCAGAAACAAAACAAGGATTATTAATTTTTACCAACTCTGATACTGGAGGAAACGTATATGAAACGTTAGTAAAACAATATCTTGGTAAATACGGACAAAAGATTATTGATACTGAAACAAAATAAAAAGCTGTTATTTTTTAACAGCTTTTTCTATGGTAAACGAAAATTCGGAACCTATACCCACCTTACTTTCTACGTAAATATGTTCGTTGTGGGCTTCAATAATATGTTTTACAATAGACAGTCCTAAACCGGAACCTCCAATATCACGCGAACGGCTGGAATCGGTTCTGTAAAAGCGTTCAAACAAACGGGAAATGTGTTTTTTTTCGATACCGTAACCGTTGTCGGTTATCCTAACAAGTAGTTTTTTGTCTGTAAGGCTTTCTATGGATACTTCTGTTGTTCCGTTTTCTTTTCCATATTTTATAGAATTATCTACCAAATTTAAAACAACCTGATTGATCTTTTCGCGGTCACCGTTTACCAAAATGGATCTGTAATGGTCTTTATCAAACATTAGGGTAATGTCTTTTTTTTCGGCTTTCATTTCCAACAAATCAAACGCATTCTGAAAAAGTTCAATAATATCAAATGTTTGTATGTTCAGTTTCAGTTCGTTTGTTTCTAATTTGGTAATCATATCCAAATCGTTCACAATATCAATAAGGCGTTCAATACCCTTATCGGCACGCTCAAGATATTTTTTGCGAAGCGATTTGTCTTTTACACCACCATCTAACAAAGTAGAAACATAACCTTGTACGGTAAACAAAGGTGTTTTAAGTTCGTGTGCTACGTTGCCTATAAATTCACGACGGTATTCTTCTTGTACTTTTAATGATTCAATTTCCACCTTTTTATCGGTAGCGAATTTGTTTACTTCGTACATCAACGTCTGCATATCGGTGGTAATTGGTTGATTACGCAATACCGATTCATCTAAAATGCTGACTTCTTTATAAATTTTTTGTATGCGGCGGTAAATAAACCGTTCTACTCTATATTGAAGTACAAAAAAGCTAAACGCAAAAAACAGTAGCATGAATGTTACTGTAAAAAGCCAATTTATTTGAAAGAATAAATGTTGCAATAGCATTAAAAGTAGCGTGCTGAAAATTGTAATTACTGCTGCCGATTTTACTGCAAATTTATAGGATTTACGATAGTTTACCCCCATTAAACTTCTATTTTATAACCTACACCTTTTATTGTTTTAAACAAATCATCGCCAATTTTTTCACGCAGTTTTCGTATGTGTACATCTATGGTTCTGCCGCCAACAATTACTTCATTACCCCAAACTTTGTCTAAAATTTCTTCGCGTTTAAATACTTTTCCGGGTTTTGATGCTAAAAGGTAAAACAATTCAAACTCTTTACGCGGCAAAATAATTTCGACTTTATCTTTTATGATCTTGTATTCTTCGCGGTTAATTTCTATGTTGCCAATTTTTAAAACATCTTCAGCTGTCATATCTTCTTTAACCCTGCGTAACAATGCTTTAACCTTGCTAACCAACAATTTTGGCTTAATTGGTTTGGTTATGTAATCATCGGCACCTACATCAAAACCTGCTACCTGCGAATAATCTTCGCCACGAGCGGTTAAAAAGGTAATAATGGTACTGTTCAACCCAGGCAACTTACGCATGTTTTCACAAGTTTCAATACCATCCATTTCAGGCATCATCACATCAAGAATTACTAAATTAGGAATTTCCTTTTTAGCAATTGTTAAAGCTTCCTTACCATTTTTTGCGGTAAATACCTGGTAATTTTCAGCTTCCAGATTAAATCCTACAATTTCTAAAATATCTGCATCGTCATCTACCAGCAAAATTTTAATGTCCTTATTTTTCATTTGTTCTTGTGTTGTTTCGCTTGTAAAATTAACCATAAATAAAAAGCAAACAACCGCTTAACAATTATTTAATGTAGTAACAATTAATTTACAAAAAACCAACACATTCATAATTTACCTGTAACCTTACAATAACCTTTAGGTAATTCCTTTGCAATGAAAATTTACAACACAAAAATAAATGAAATTAAATTTTTTGGCAGCAGCGTTATTATTTGGAGTGGTTACTTATGCGCAAGATACGAAAACGATTAAAGGCCACATTTACGACACAGCTAACAACAACGAACCTTTGGCTTTTGCAACAATTATGTTACAGGATACCGAGTTTGGTGCAGAAACAGACGAAAACGGCTATTTTGAAGTTGAGTGTTCACAAGGTTCTTATATTATAGAAGCGTCTTACACCGGGTATCAAACCTTTGTAATGCCATATGAAACCAGCAACAACGAAGAACTTTCTATTAACATGTTGCCTGAAGAAGGAAACTTAGATGAATTGGTAATTACTGTTAACAACAGAAAATCGTCAGAAACAGCTTTGTTGAACGAACAACGAAAATCTTTAGAAATAAAACAACAAATTGGTGCGCAGGAACTTTCTCGTAAAGGTGTTAGCGATGTAGCAGCGGCAGTTGCCAAAACTTCGGGAATTTCTAAACAAGAAGGCAGCAACAATGTTTACGTTCGTGGTTTGGGAGACCGTTACAACTCTACAACCTTAAACGGGTTACCGGTTCCATCGAACGATCCGGAGAAAAAGAACATTAATTTAGAACTTTTCTCTACAGACCTTGTGGAATATATTTCGATCGATAAAACCTTCAGTTCAAGAAATACCGGTGATTTTGGCGGAGGAAATGTAGACATCTTATCGAAAGATTTTGACGATAGCGGTTTGTTTGAAATAGAACTGGGTGCAAAAGCAAACACAAATGCCTTAAGCAAAGGCAGCGATTTTTTACTTCCACAAGGACCAAGTAAAATGGGATATGCATCTTACGGCGTACCAAACAATCCTTTAGGCGGTTACAATTTCCAAAACAGTTTACAGCCTGAAAGTGCCGGACCAATTGGCGGAAACTTTGGTTTAAAGGCAGGTAAATCTTTTTTTATTGGCGAAACTGGTAAATTAAATTTATTTGCAACGGCAAGTTTTGATAACGGTTTTACTTTCAGAGAAGGTCTTAACCAGAGTTTAAATGCACAAGGAGCCAAATTAAAATCGTTTCATCAGGAAAAATTTACGCATACCACCAACACTACAGGTATGTTTAATGCCAATTACCATGTAAACGACAACCACAAATTAGCTTATAACTTTTTATACATTAACTCTTCTGATTTATCAAGAGATATTTATACCGGTAGCGACCGTGATTTTGAAGGAGATCATGATTCGGTTTTAGTTCAACGTGGTACGTTTACTCAAAACACCGTTTTAATCAATCAGTTGTTAGGAAATCATTCTTTGAATGATAAATTAGGTTTTGACTGGGCTGTTTCGTACAACACCATTGAAAGTGATATGCCGGACAGAACACAAAATAAAATGTATTATTGGAATGATTTTGATGCTTACACCCTTGCACAAAATACTAAAACCGACAATCACCGATATTTTCAACATCTGAAAGAAGATGAAATTGCTGCAAACCTGGCATTGAACTACAAATTAGGAACCGATGAAAACGGTGAAGCAAAAGGAAAAGTTACTGTAGGTTATAACGGACGCGTAAAGAAAAGAGATTTTGAAGCAATACAATTCAACTTCCGTATTTCAGGAGACGGTTTAGCAACTCCGATAAACCCTAATAATTTAGACAGCTTTTTTAATCAGCAAAATTACACCGATGGGTTGTTTGGCATTGAAGCTTTTGCAGGTACCACCCCACAAACTTATACAGGTGAGCAAAACATTCATGCCGGTTTTGCTAATTTAGAATACCGTTTAACCGATAAATTCAGCGCGGTAGTTGGGTTACGCTACGAAAAAATAGATCAAACAGTAGAATGGAGAACCCAGTTAGATGCAGAGCGAAAATCAAATGAATTCAAAAGAAATGAATTCTTGCCAAACTTATCGTTAAAATACGAATTATCAGGTACGCAAAATTTACGTTTAGCAGCAAGTAAAACTTACACGTTGCCACAATTTAAAGAAAGAGCCCGTTTTATTTATGAAGACGTTACAGAGATAAAAGTAGGTAACCCGTACTTGTATCCATCTCAAAATTATAACCTTGATTTAAAATGGGAGTTGTTCCCAATGAACGACGAAGTGATCTCGGTAACTGCTTTTGGTAAATACATTCAGGATCCTATCAACGAAATTACCATGGCATCTTCTACCAACGATATTACCTGGGTAAACATTGGCGACAAAGGATATGTATATGGTGCGGAATTTGAAATTAAGAAAAGAATTGCCGATTTCGGAAGCGGAAACACCAACAAGCTTTTTGCCGGGTTAAATGTATCGTACATGCAAACAGATCAGGAGGTTGACAGAGAAAAAATCCAGAGAGAAACCAACGGATTAATCAACACCAATTTTGACTTTGACCGTTCATCGTTTACCGGAGCATCAGATTTATTACTTAATGCCGATGTATCTTATCTGAAAGAATGGAACGAAGGCAGAGAACTTACCGCAACTTTGGCTTACACACATTATTCAGATCGTTTATATGCTTTGGGGGTAGAGAAAAAAGGAAATCTGGTTGACAAAGGTATGGGGAGCTTGGATTTTATCTTAAAAACAAAAATCCATAAAAACTTCGGTATTGATTTCGCTGCGCGAAACATCTTAAATCCTGAATTCCGCAGAATACAAGATAACGCAACAGGACCAGTAAATGCCGTTACCTATAAAAGAGGTGCATTTTTTAGCGTAGGTGCAAAATATACATTTTAACAACAAATTCATTACATACACTTAACACACATTAAATCATTAATACACAACTTTGTACAAAATAAGAATAACTAATTTTTTAGAAGAAAATGAAAAAACCAATTTTAAAACTATTTAGCTTAGCATTTTTATCACTAGCATTAGTAACAACTACAATTTCATGTTCAAGTGACGATAGTACAACACCAGACACAGAAGATCCAACTCCAGGAGACGAGTCTTCTTTTAAAGTAGATCGTAACGCACTAACAGGTGAAATAAAAGACGGACATGTAACTTTAACAGATGGTACTTATAAATTAACCGGAAAACTAATCGTAGGAAACGGCGCAAAATTAACCATTAAAGCAGGCGTTAAAATTGAAGCTACAAAATTAGGTGAAGGTCAGTTTGACGCGATAAGATACATCGCAGTGTCACAAGGTGGACAACTTTTTGTTGAAGGGACCTCATCAAATCCTGTAGTTATGACTTCAGAAGAGCAAAAACCAGGTTCATGGGGTGGCTTGGTAATTTGTGGTAAAGCACCTATTAACAAAGGAGCATCTGCAAGTGCCGAAGTTTCTGACTTAACTTATGGTGGAACAGATGCAAACGACAACTCTGGGTCTATCAAATATTTAAGAATCGAATATTCCGGATACGCTTACAACTCTGAAAAAGAATTCAACGGACTTTCTTTGTTTGGTGTTGGTAAAGGAACAACTATTGATTATGTACAGGTACACGAAGGATCAGACGATGGTTTTGAATGGTTCGGTGGTACGGTAGATGCAAAACATTTAGTTGTTACCAATTTTGCAAACGAGGTAGGTGATGATTTATTTGACTGGACAGAAGGTTGGAACGGAACAGGCGAAAACTGGTACGGTATCAGAACAAATGGTGGTAACCGAGGTATCGAAGCAGACAACAATGCAAACAACGAAGCTGCTACACCAATTTCAAACCCAAACATTAAAAACATTACCTTAATTGGTAATAATGGTGGTGGTGAAAACCAAGCATTAAAATTAAGAGTGGGTACCAAAGGATCTTTTGACAACGTTGTACTTAAAAACTGGGGAACCGGGTTTGACGTTCAGGCAGCACCGGATTTATCTGCAGGTTATGTAGGTACCGACTTAAAAGCTACCAACGTTAAGTTTGAGAACGTTACAACACATGCTAACGCTACAGCTACAGGAATTTTCACTGAAAATGCCAATGCAACAGGTGCAGGTAACGGATCAGCAGCACCAACATGGGCAGCAGGCTGGACAGTAGGATTATAATAAATTTCAAATAGTTACTGTAACAGTTTAATTATCCTGTCATAGAAAAATAATGCACTGTCATACCGAGCATAGTCGAGGTATTTTAAATAAACAAGTGCAGTTTTTAAAAGACAAACCAACCTAAACAAGACAGTAAATCAGTTAAAATCTTCATAAATAACCTCAATTTTTTATTGGGGTTATTTTTTTGGTATTTTATTTGATATTATTTTTATATATTTACTTATTCAAATTAAAACTATGAAAGAAAAATACCTATATATATTCTTATTGTTACTTATAACAAGCTTTTCGGCGCAGGCACAAACAGCTAAAAACAGTGGAATAGCAGAACAGACAAAAATCGAGAATACGTTAGACAAGGTTCAGATTTACCCGAACCCGGTTACCAGCGGAAAAATATACATTAACGCTGAAACCAGTTCCGTAAAAACTATAGAACTTTACGACATGTTGGGCAAACGCATTTTAACCACCGAAATGAACGGCTACCAGAAAGAACTAAACGTAGCCAACCTTAAAGCTGGAGTTTACATTTTAAAACTGTCCGAAAAAAGCAACAGTATTACCAGAAAAATAGTAATAAAATAACTACTAACGCCTGCAACAATGCAGGCGTTTTTATATAGAAACAATTTATCATTTAAATTGAACATCTACAATTTAGAACAATCTAACTTATAACAACTTTTTGTCATTTTGAACTTGTTTAACTTAATACTGTTCACAAATCCAAGTCAGTACCTCATTCAGGTTGGTCAGTTCGCAAGCTCGGATCTTCATAATTTATTAATATTGAACTTTTTTATCATTTCAAAAATTATTTTAAATTTGTGTAATACAACTTTAGAAATCAATTAGATATGAAAAAAACTTACACATTAATTACAGTTTTAGCAGCTTCTTTTGCTGCGAATGCACAGGCATCAGACAGTTTTGAATATACTGGTTCATTAACTGATAATGGATGGAACCATCATAGTGGAAATACTACAGGTGAATTAATAACTACCTCTGGCAGTTTAACTTATACTGGAATTACTTCAGCAGGGGATAAAGTTTTATTAAATAGCGATGTTCTTTTTGAAGATGTGAACTTAGCATCTGCGAATCCAATTACTACTACAGCATATTTATCTGCTATTATCAATTATGTAGATAATACAGACCTTGCTGCTGCGGGTGATTATTTTACTGGATTTGGTAATCTTTCTGGGACTATGTCAAATGGATATAACAACATGTTTGCACAAGTTCATGCAAAACCAGGTACTACAGCAAATACATTCAATTTAGGATTACGTAATACTTCTGGAAATAGTGGAACCGTAAATTTTGATTCTACAGATTTACCTTTTGGAACACCTGTATTTATCATTGCTAAGTACGACGTAACAACTGGCGCTGCTTCTTTATGGATTAACCCTACCGTTGGAGTTTCTACTGAGCCAACTGCTACTTTAACAAATACTACTAGTACATCTGCATTACCAACATCAATTTTATCTGTATACTTAAGAAATGGTTCTGGCACAGGAAAAGTTGAAGTTGATGAAATGATTTTAGCTGATAATTGGGAAGATGTAAACTATGTTAACATGTCAACAAAAGAAAACAACATCGAAGGTTTGAATATTTTCCCTAACCCGGCAGATGATGTGTTAAACATTACATCTAACAGTACTGCTGATAAAATTGTACAGTTATTTGATTTAACAGGTAAAAAAGTATTAGATGTTACCACTGTTTCTCAAGTAAACGTTTCTACATTAAAAGCAGGTATTTATGTAGCAAAAATCAACGAAGCTGGTAAAACCGCTACACGTAAAGTAATCATAAAATAATTTATTGAAATACAACTTAAAAGCATCTTTTAACCGAGGTGCTTTTTTTATTTGTAATTTTGTACTTTAAAAACAAGTATCGTGTTTACAGCAGCAGACATTATTTCCATACATACCACGAAAGAATTCCACAAAACGGCAATGAAAGTTTTCCGCTTTCAGTTTGAACATAACGAAGTGTACCAAAAATACTGTTTGCTACTAAAAAAAAGTCCGTTAAATGTAAAACATCTTACCGAAATTCCTTTTCTGCCCATCGAATTTTTTAAATCGAAAGATGTATTAAGTTCGATAGATGCGGTACAAACAACTTTTACAAGCAGCGGAACAACCGGAATGATAACCTCTAAGCACCATGTAACCGATTTAAGTTTTTACGAAGCCAGCTGCCGAAGTGCCTTCTCTAAATTTTATGGCAACATTGAAGATTACGCGGTTTTGGCACTACTTCCCTCCTATTTAGAACGCGAAGGTTCATCTTTAATTTACATGGCAAAAGATTTTATTGAAGGATCCAACCATCCCGATTCTGGCTTTTATCTTCATAATTACAACGAACTGGCAAATAAATTAGTTGAATTGGATACTAACGGGCAAAATGTATTGTTAACTGGGGTTACTTATGCACTGCTGGATTTAATAGAACTACAGAAATTCGATCTAAAAAACACCATTATTATGGAAACCGGCGGTATGAAAGGTAAGCGAAAAGAAATGATTCGCGAAGAGCTGCATACTATTTTAACCGAAGGCTTTGGTGTGGAAAAAATTCATTCAGAATACGGAATGACAGAATTACTTTCACAAGCATATTCGTTAGGCGACGGTATTTTTGAATGCCCGCCTTGGATGGATGTGTTGATTCGCGACACCGAAGATCCTTTAACAATTATTGAAGACGGGAAAACCGGAGGAATCAACGTGATTGATTTGGCCAATATCAATTCCTGCTCGTTTATTGCTACTCAGGATTTAGGTAAGAAACATCTTAATTTTTCATTTGAAGTTTTAGGGCGTTTTGACAATTCGGATATTCGCGGTTGCAATTTGATGGTTTACTAACTTCTCGACTTTAGTTTATCTTGAGCTTGCCGAAAGGCTCAAAGTGACAAACTTTATTTCAAAATAAAAAACCTCAGCTTTCACTGAGGTTTTTATAGTTATTGCACATTCAGTACAAAATAATTTTTCTTTCCTTTTTGCAGTAACACAAACTGATTGTTTATTAAGTCGTTTGTTGATAAACTGAAACCTTCCTGAACTTTTTCACGGTTCACAGAGATCGAGTTTTCTGCTAATGCTCTTCTCGCCTCCCCGTTCGATTTCATAAAGCCCGATTTGGCGTTTAAAACCTCAACGATATCAATTCCTGCTTTTAAATCATCCATTAATATTTCGGCTTGTGGAACTCCATCAAAAACATCTAAAAACGTTTTAGCGTCTAAGGCCTTTAAATCGTCTGCCGATGCATTTCCGAACAAAATTCCTGAAGCTTTTACGGCATTTTCAAAATCTTCGCGCGAATGAACCATTACGGTAACTTCTTCTGCCAAGCGTTTTTGTAACGAGCGTAAATGCGGGGCTTCGTTATGTTCTGCTATTAATTTTTCGATTTCTTCTTTTGATAAAAAAGTAAAAATCTTTATGTATTTTTCTGCATCTGCGTCAGATGTGTTTAACCAGTATTGGTAAAATTTATAAGGTGATGTACGTTCGGCATCTAACCAAATATTTCCTCCTTCAGACTTTCCAAATTTTGTTCCATCGGCTTTTGTAATCAGCGGACAAGTTAAAGCATAGGCTTTTCCTTGTTCTTTTCTACGGATCAATTCGGTTCCAGTGGTAATGTTCCCCCATTGATCACTTCCGCCCATTTGCAATGTACAATTTTTGTTGCTGTACAAATGTAAAAAATCGTAACCCTGCACCAGTTGATAGGTAAATTCTGTAAACGACATTCCATCGGCAGCTTCGCCGTTTAAACGTTTTTTCACAGAATCTTTTGCCATCATATAATTTACGGTAATGTGTTTACCAATATCGCGAATAAATCCAAGGAACGAAAATTCTTTCATCCAATCGTAATTATTCACCATTTCGGCAGCATTTGGTTCAGACGAATCAAAATCTAAAAACTTTGCCAATTGTGCTTTAATAGCATTCTGATTGTGCTGTAAATCTTCTTCGGTCAATAAATTACGCTCGTTCGATTTCCCAGACGGATCACCAATCATGCCTGTTGCACCACCAACCAATGCTAATGGTTTGTGCCCTGCAGACTGAAAATGCTTTAACAACATTACACCTACTAAATGTCCAATATGCAATGAATCCGCAGTTGGGTCAATCCCCACATACGCAACACGCATTTGCTCCATCAAATGTTCTTCTGTGCCTGGCATTACGTCGTGGAGCATACCTCTCCAAGTCACTTCTTCAATAAAATTTTTCATTTAAAATAAATTTTGTGCAAATATACTATAAAGTGATTTAAACTTTTTTTATTAAACACAACAAAAACAGCCCTACTGGTAATTAATTGTTAACCACATAAATTCGTGTACAACAATAATTAATATAGAATACACATAGTTTTTGACAACTTGTTGGACTGACAAAGTTTTACGTTCTTTGCATTTCATACCAATTTGTATCTTTTATGACAAAGGCATCAGCGACACGACGTACAATTCTTGAAAAAGCATTTGAGATTATCTATACAAAAGGCTATCAAACAACAAGTATTGACGAAATTATTGCAACTACAAAAGTAACCAAAGGTGCATTTTACTATCATTTCAAGACCAAAGACGAAATGGGTTTGGCAATAATTAACGAAATTGTTAAACCTACAATGCAAGAAGCTTTCATAAAACCTTTGCAAGACGCTAAAAATCCAATCAAGGAAATCTATGATATGACGAAAGCGTTACTTCTTGAAAATCCATTTTTAAAATTAGAATATGGTTGTCCAGCAGGAAATTTAACACAAGAAATGACACCTTGGAATATAGAATTTGGAAAAGCATTATCAGAACTCATTTTAGAATGGCAACAAACAATCGAAAATTGTATAAAAAGTGCCAAAAAAAATGGAACTGTCAGGAAAAATGTAAATCCACAACAAGTTGCGTATTTCATTATGTCCAGTTATTGGGGAATTAGAAATTTTGGTAAAGTTTATAATAGTGCGGACTGTTATCATTCCTACTTAAAAGAATTAAAAATTTACCTAAACAATTTAGCCTAAAATATTTTTAAGCAAAAAACATACCAATTGGTATGTTTTTTTCTATCTTTGCATCGTCAAACAAAATTTACGATGTTTCAAACACTTACATTTTATCATTCAATAACGCGCTGGCTTGTTTTAGCAAGTTTACTTTACGCAATTTATAGAGCATACAAAGGCTATACTTTAAATGCTAAATTTTCCAAAACAGATAATACTGTTCGGCATTGGACTGCTACAATTGCTCACATTCAGCTTGTCATTGGAATTACACTTTATACTCAAAGTCCAATCATCAAATACTTTTGGCACAATTTCAATGAAGCTATTCACAATTTAGACACCGCATTTTTTGGTTTGTTTCACATCATTTTAATGTTAACCGCAATTATCTTAATTACCATTGGTTCTGCATTATCAAAAAGAAAAACAACCGACAAAGAAAAATTCAAAACAATGCTGGTTTGGTTTTCAATTTCACTCTTAATCATTTTCATAGCTATTCCCTGGCCATTTTCACCATTAGCACACAGACCTTATTTTAGATAATATGATAAACTTATTCAAAACAAAAATCGGAAGACTACGCATCATTGGATTTTTTGAAGGTGTTTCATTGTTAGTTCTCATTTTCATCGCTGTCCCAATGAAATATTATTTTGATAATCCAAGTTTAAGTAAAACATTAGGTCCAATTCACGGAGCTGTATTCTTACTTTTTCTTTTCAATACTTTAAGTGTTGGTGTTGAACAGAATTGGAAATTTACAATCACAACCTGGAAAGTTATTTTGGCTTGTTTCATACCGTTTGGCACATTTTATATCGACAATAAAATTTTAAGTAAAATATGAAAACGATATACATTATTATAGGTATAATTCTTTTAATTTATATTTCATACCGAACTTACCGTTTTTCGACACTTGACAACGGACCTGCTGAAAAAATTGAGAAAGGTGCGGTAATTTTAGATGTACGAACTGAAGACGAATACAAAATGGGACATATTGATGGTTCAATAAATATTTCATTGGAAACAATTCGAGAAGGATATAGCGAACTTGACAAAAGCAAGACATACATAACTTGTTGTTCTCACGGTTTGAGAAGTGTAAAAGTTGAAATGATATTAAAAGAAAAAGGGTTTAAGAGTGTTTTTAATGGTGGTGCCTGGTCTGATCTTGAAAAAATTGTAACTGAACAAAAACATAAGAAATGATTTCAGTCTTTAAAACAAGTGTAACTAATACTACAGAAATAGAAACACTTAAACCACTACTTGACATACATCTTGAAAATGCAAAATGGAATTTTGACCTCGAAGACTGCGACAAAATTACGCATTGACAGCCGAATAGAAATTGCTGAAACAATAATAAATCTGCTTCTGCATAACGGCTTCAACTGCGAAGAACTTCCTGATTGACCCGAAAAAAGGCAGCCGATAAAATCTTTTTAATATACCAAATTTATGTATCTATTATGGTGTAATGATGTTTAATGATTATCGAAAAAGCTTTATCAGATCTTCGTCAGTTCGGACCTGTCGAGAACTGACGAGGATTTGACACCTTCTCTTTGGTACAAGCTTTCCGATAATCATTTTCTTTTATGAATTTCGTTACTAAAAAGGCTTAAATGAGCTCTATTTTCAAAAAAGAAAGCCACAAAACATGCGACTTTCTAATTATTATTTTTTTTACGAGAGAACGGTATGTCTTTAACATTTATAACCGGACTTAAAGTTTCATCTTCTTTATCAGGCTTTGTTGCACGCACCTCATCCAGCGTTTTTTGGATACGCTTCTGAACCGAATCATAAATTGCAGCATAAACATCGGGGTTTTGCTGATAGATTTTTTGTGCTTTGACAAACTTTAAACTGTCTGTACCATGTTTTTTTAATATTTGCTGATAATCTACAACGTACTGGATGGTATCTCGCCTGTTTGCCGTATTACGTGCACTTGACGATACGGTTAGATCGTACAACACATCGACCATTTTTTCTTGAGAAACAGCCGGTTTTTCGGTATTAGCACAGCTTACCAGAATGATTAAAAAAAATGCTAAGACTAAATTTTTCATACTTCTTATTTTAAGTGTATTTATTGTCTCTTTTGATCACTGCGCCAGTTCGAGCTTGTCGAGAACTCCACTTCTCGATAGCCTGTCTTGAGCTTGCCGAAAGGCTTCACTGTGTTGCGTTACTCGAAGTAACGAATTTTATTAGAAAAGATTGCTACGCCAATTCGCAAGCTCGGGTTTTCATTTAGTTCAGAATAACAGATAATTATCTATTGAACAACAATCGTTGTCCAAAACGCTCTTCACTGATAACCCCATTCTCCATAACAAGGTTTCCGTTCAAAACAGTCGATAGTACTTTTGTAGTGAAATTTTTACCTTCTAAAGGCGACCAACCGCATTTATACAAAACGTTTTCTTTTGTAACCGTCCATTTGTCACTGTTTAAATCAACTAAAACCAAATCGGCAAAGAAACCCTCTTTAACAAAACCACGTTTCTCTATTTTAAACAGAATTGCCGGATTATGCATCATTTTTTGTGCTACTTTCTCAAGCGATATTTTTCCTGCTTTTGCAAATTCCAATAGGGTAATCAACGAATGCTGAACCAATGGTCCACCAGACGGAGCTTGTGAATATTTCTGTGATTTTTCTTCTAAAGTGTGCGGTGCATGATCGGTTGCAATTACATCGATACGGTCATCAAGCAAAGCTTCCCAGATTTTTTCCCGATCAGATACTGATTTTACCGCCGGATTCCATTTTATGAAATTTCCTTTGGTTTTATAATCTTCGT
>JBEBXJ010000012.1:0-33750 GCA_040391685.1 Paenimyroides baculatum | reverse complement strand
TCTTTGTGAAGAACTGCTTCACGCGGATTTCCTTTGTATTCCCAAGCTGCAACGTACGAGAAATTTTCGTCGTCACGTTCTGCTTCACCTTCTGCAGACTGGTGTTCTTCACGGAAGTGACCTCCACAAGACTCTTCACGGTGTAACGCATCTTTAGCAAACAATTCGCCTAATTCTAAGAAATCGGCTACACGTAATGCTTTTTCTAATTCTTGGTTGAATGAATCTGCAGTACCTGAAACTTTTACATTTTTGTAGAAATCTTCACGTAAGGCTGCAATTTCTTCCATTGCTTCGTTCAATCCTTTTTCATTACGAGCCATACCTACTTTGTTCCACATGATTTTTCCTAATTTCTTATGGAAGTAGTCAACTGAATGTGCTCCTTTGTTATTCATAAAATGATCGATCATAGAACGCACATTGTTTTCAGCTTCTATGAATTCTGGTAAATCTGTAGAAATTGTTCCTGTACGGATATCATCTGCCAAATAGTTACCAATGGTATAAGGTAATACAAAATATCCGTCTGCCAAACCTTGCATTAAAGCAGAAGCTCCTAAACGGTTCGCTCCGTGATCAGAGAAGTTTGCCTCTCCAATACAATAACAGCCTTCAACTGTAGTCATTAAGTCGTAATCAACCCAAATACCACCCATTGTATAGTGAACCGCAGGGTAAATCATCATTGGTGTTTTGTACGGATCCTCGTCTACAATCTTGTAGTACATTTGGAATAAGTTCCCGTATTTGTTTTCAACAACTTTCTGACCTAAATCGTATACTAACTTTGCATCGTTTTCATCTAAATGGTGAATACGTGCCTGCTCTTTACCATAACGGTTGATAGCCGCAGCAAAATCTAAATAAACCGCTTCACCTGTTGCATTTACACCATAACCGGCATCACAACGTTCTTTAGCAGCACGCGACGCAACGTCACGAGGCACCAAATTACCGAATGATGGGTAACGGCGCTCTAGGTAATAATCTCTATCTTCTTCGGCTAAATCTGTAGGTTTCTTTTTACCTTCACGAATTGCCTGTGCATCTTCTAATTTTTTAGGAACCCAAATACGTCCGTCATTACGTAATGATTCAGACATTAACGTTAATTTTGACTGATGATCACCTGTAACCGGGATACATGTTGGGTGAATTTGCGTGTAACAAGGGTTTGCAAAGTAAGCACCACGCTTGTGTGCTTTCCATGCAGCTGTTACGTTAGAACCCATTGCGTTAGTTGAAAGGAAGAAAACGTTTCCGTAACCACCTGTAGCAATAACTACTGCGTGTGCAGAATGGCGTTCAATTTCTCCTGTAACCAAGTTACGAGCAATGATTCCACGTGCTTTACCATCAACAATCACTAAATCTAACATTTCGTGACGGTTGTACATTTTAATTTTTCCACGACCAATTTGGCGGTTCATTGCAGAGTAAGCACCTAATAATAATTGCTGACCTGTTTGACCTTTAGCGTAGAATGTACGAGAAACTTGCGTTCCACCAAACGAACGGTTGTCTAATAAACCACCGTATTCACGTGCTAACGGCACACCTTGCGCCACACATTGGTCGATAATATTTACAGAAACCTCAGCTAAACGGTGTACGTTAGCTTCACGCGCACGGTAATCGCCTCCTTTTACTGTATCATAAAATAAACGGTAAATAGAATCTCCGTCACCAGCATAATTTTTAGCTGCATTGATACCTCCTTGTGCTGCAATAGAGTGTGCACGACGTGGAGAATCCTGATAGCAGAATGCTTTTACACTATAACCTAATTCTGCCAAGGTAGCAGCAGCAGAACCACCAGCCAAACCTGTACCAACGATAATAACGTCAATGTTACGTTTATTAGCAGGGTTTACTAATTTAATATGATCTTTATAATCGGTCCATTTTGATGAAATAGAACCTTGTGGTATTTTATTATCTAATGCCATAATCAATCTTCTTTATATGATTATTTAATGAAGTGAATGTAAATTGGAATAATTGCAAAAAGTAAAGGAACAATGATTGCAAATAATTTACCTAATCCGTTAATTAATCCGTTGTATTTAGGATTATTAGCACCTAACGATTGGAATGCGCTTGCAAAACCATGCATTAAGTGAAATGCTAATACAACCATAGAAAACACATAAAAAATGGTAAATAGTAAACCGTACGTTGGATCTTTAAAAAACTCTATTGTGATTTTGTATAAATCTTTGTAACCTTCTGCAAACTTCACATCGGTACCTTTAATGTAGAATTCTTTGTTGTTTCTAACTTCAAATTCACCACCTTCAACCTGTTGTTTAGCAACAAAACTACCTGTAGTTGTATTGTAAACAGTTACATCGATCGTTTGATCGGTCATTGGAACAGGCTGTGAAACCGTTTGCTGCTGTAAAGGCATGTTGCTAAAATGCATTTTAGCCCAGAAATTAACCATGTGCGTTGCAATAAAAACAAGTAATAATGTTCCTAAAACCGCCATGTTTCGTGATTGCCACGTACTGTTTGATGCTGCATTGTTTTTTACATAACCTATTGGACGCGCCTTTTTGTTCTGAATGGTAAGCATGATACCATCTACCGCGTGGAATAAGATTGAAAAATACGTTACGTAAGATAGAATTTTTACCGCTGGATTTGATGTCATAAAGTACGCATATTGATTGAACTGTAAATCAGTTCCAAAAATCAACTGCAAGTTACCCGCTAAGTGACCTACCAAAAACAAGCATAAAAATAACCCTGTAAGTGCCATCCAGTATTTTTTACCGATTGACGACTTTAATAGTGCAGATTTTGCCATAATTTAATGTTACTAGTTTTTCTTCTTAAAAAAATCACACAAAAATACAGCTAATTATAAAAACAAAAAAAATGTTAATTGGTTTATTTTGTTATTTATAATCAGTTTAAACAATTGGATATTTAAGTGTAAATCAATGTTTTCATTATACTATTCGTAACTTTTAGGCATATCTGCATCAACTACAATGATAAAATTGGCTTTATTAAGATACTCTTTGTCAAGACTTTCTACGCTTTTTTGTTCAACAACGCTAATTGTTTTTACTTGTAGATTTTTATTGTATTGATTGATGTACCAGCCAATTCCTTCAAAATTATCGCTGTGGTACGAACCATTTAAATGTAAAAAGATATTATTTGGCTGTAATTCTGTAACTAAAAAATGAGCCATTGTAGCATCTTTTATAGCTTGCGATTTCGGAAAATTTTCATTGGCGTGGTTACTGTCTTTAAACATATCCATCATTTTTACGTAGCCCGGCAGGTTTTTATCATACGGAAAGGGCAACGGAGCCAACCATGATTTTTCTTCTAATGACAAGGTATCCAAAGCTTCCACTCCTTTTTTGTAAACCAAACTTGCATAACGGCGCGGTACATTGGTTGCCACATAATTAATTTTATGATCTTTGGCAAAGTTTAAAAGAGGTTTGTAATCGGTTTTATAATTGTTCCACAAACGCATTTGTTCTTCAAACTCTTTTTCGTCTAAATTTCCTTTTACATAGTTTTGAAGGATTTCCGCCTGATCACGCTCAAACATTTCTGCTCCGACAATCAGTTTTTTAGACGAATTTTCAGCCAACTCCTTAGCAACTTTTACCTGAAGATAATGCGCAATGGCATTGTTGTGCAATTCGCCAAACAAAACAACATCTGTTTTATTTAGCTCTTTCATCATTTTTTCAAATGATGTCTTTTTGCCATTGATCGTGTAAATTTGATAAGGTTCTGCTTGTGCCCAGCAGAACGACGTTATAAACAGGAATAATCCCAATAGAGCTTTCATAGAAAAAAAATATTTACTTTTAAAACACAAAGGTATTCTTTATCTTTATCTTGTTCATATTTATTTTAATTCTTTCACAGAAATGCACCATCATTCTAACTTGTTTTTTAATGAACCGTTCGGGTTTTCTTCAGAAAACTTAAGAACTACCTTAAAGCCTTTCCGCAGTTTTTTTAAAGAAATTACTTTAAAGAAAAACGGTTTCTTAGTGAAACAAGGTGAAGTTTGTAAGTATTTCTGTTTTATAGATGAAGGTGTTTTACGGCATACTATTGAAATTGACGGACAAGAAAAAACCACCTATTTAGGCATGCAGAACACAGTAACGGTGGCGTTGAATAGTTTTTTACTTCAGCAACCTTCGCGAAAAAGCATCAAAGCACTTTTTGATTGCCGTTTATGGATTATGAACCGCGATGTTTTTTTAGAATTGCGTGAAAACAACCCTGATTTTCACAAGTTTTATTACAATCTTATTGAAAAACAATTGTGTTTGATTGATGAATACCGGTTGGATCTTCTTACGCTTTCGCCCGAAGAACGTTATCAGAAATTATTAGAAAACGAACCTAAATTAATACACGACATTCCGTTGCATTACCTCTCATCACTTTTGGGAATATCCGACCGGCACATGAGCCGGATTCGCAAAAACATAAAATAATGCCATTTGGCTGGTTTTTTCTTTTTGACATTTGCGTACTTTTGAAAATAGTAATTCTAAAAAACTTATACCAATGAAATATCATCAAATAGACCGAAATCTTTTTATAAAAAACCGTAAAAAGTTCGTCGGTCAAATGGCTCCGCAAAGTTTAGCCGTATTTAATTCTAACGACATTTATCCGGTTTCTGCCGATTCTACTTTACCTTTTGCACAACACCGCGATATATTTTATTTATCGGGCGTTGATCAGGAAGAATCTATTTTGGTACTTTTTCCGGATGCTTTTGAAGAAAAACACCGCGAAGTGTTGTTTTTGCGTGAAACCAACGAACACATTGCTATTTGGGAAGGCGAAAAACTGACCAAAGAACGTGCTTTTGAAGTTTCGGGTATAAAAACGGTTTACTGGCTTTCTGATTTTCCTACGATTTTCAGAAAAATGATGGTGGAAGCCGAAAATGTGTACATTAATAATAACGAACATTATCGCGCATCGGTTGAAACTGAAACACGAGAAGATCGATTTATTAAAAAATTAAAGAACGATTTTCCGGGACATCAATATGTACGATCAAACCCAATTTTACAGCGTTTGCGTTCGGTAAAAGAACCACAAGAAATTGCTTTGATTCAACAGGCTTGTGATATTACCGAAAAAGGTTTCCGCAGAATTTTAGGTTTTGTAAAACCTGGTGTTTGGGAATATGAAATTGAAGCAGAGTTTGCGCACGAGTTTTTACGTAACCGATCAAAAGGTTTTGCGTACACGCCAATTATCGCATCAGGCAACAATGCGAATGTGTTGCATTATATCGAAAATAACCAACAATGTAAAGACGGCGATTTGATTTTGTTTGATGTTGCCGCAGAATATGCTAATTATGCATCAGATTTATCAAGAACAATTCCTGTAAGCGGACGTTACACTGTGCGACAACGTGAGGTTTACGATGCGGTTTTACGTTGTAAAAAAGCGGCCGAAACTTTATTGGTTGCCGGAAACAATTGGTACGATTATCACAAGGAAATGGGCAAAATTTATACGTCTGAATTATTAGGTTTAGGTTTATTGGATAAAGCCGATGTTCAAAACGAAAACCCAGACTGGCCAGCTTACAAAAAGTACATGATGCACGGAACATCGCACCACATGGGATTAGACACACACGATTACGGAATTTTAACCGATAATTTTGTGGAAGGAATGGTTTTTACAAACGAACCTGGTTTTTATATTCCTGCCGAAGGTTTCGGAATTCGTTTAGAAGACGATTACGTAATTCAAAACCAAGGTTTGCCGTTGAATTTAATGAAAAACATTCCGTTGGAAGCTGCCGAAATTGAAGATTTAATGAATAGATAAAAATAACTTCGCTAAATTTAATGTATAAAAAACCGACAGCATTTAAACGCTGTCGGTTTTTTTCTGAGATTGGTTTAAGATTCAGACTTATTAGGTCTTTGTCTTTCAGAAAATTCTTTTATTCTGGCCTCTTGTTTTTCTTTCCATTTGCCATATTGCTCGTCTGAAAGAATGTTTTTTACAAGACCGTCTAAAACTTCGCGGCGTTCTTTCATTTTTTCACGTATCTCTTTCATCTCTGATTCCGACGGTCTTTTTGATTCTCCATCGCCTTTTGAACGAAAACGATTCTGTTTCATGCTTTTTCGTTCTGCTTCAAAAATAGCTTTTAATTCATTTTGCTGCTTTTCGGATAAATCCAAATCCTTAAAATCTTCTAAAAAACGACTTTCTTTTCCTTCTCCCTTGTTTTTTTCTATACGGGGTTTGTCTTGCTTTCTTTCGGTTTTTTCTTTTACCTGACTGAATCCGGCAACAGAAAACAGTAAAGCCATTACTCCTACTAAATTTTTCATATCTTTATTGTTTAAAATTATATATCAAGTAATAGGCATTTTTTATACCACTTTTATAAAAGTGTGGTAAAGAGCAGCAATTTATAGGAGAATTAGTGTATTTTTCTGAAAACATCAAAATGATCTATAATATTACCCTCACACGTTTTTCCCTTTTCATGTTAATAAAATTTATCAGATAACGATAATTGGCTTAAATAATATTCTTCTTCAGTAAAATACAACAATGGTTTTCCGTCTATCAATTTCCATTCTCCATTATAATAAATAGTATCATTATTACCTGCAACTTGCAAACTCGTAAATGTAAAATCAACCTTAAGATTAATTATTCTTGACTTTGGAGAAGAAAAATAAGCTTCTTTCAAACCATATTGTTTCAAAAGATATTTTCGTTTTATTATACTTGGATTTATAGTTTTATACTCTCCTACCCAATCTGCAACTGTTGTTTTGGCATTTATTTTCTGATACGCAAACAAACCTCCCGCTACCAGAAAACATACGATCAAAAAAATTTTTATGACCTTAACCATAAGTTATAAACATTTGTAATCATCTAAAATATAAAAAAATCCCGAGTACTAATCTTATCAGCATCGGGATTTCATCTTAAAAAATATAAAGGTTGATTATGACCAGCGTTTGTTTCCATAAGCTTCGTATTGGTAAGCGTACATTTTTGACCATTTGTCGTATTGAGATCTGCTTAACAGATTTTGGATTTTACGGTCGTATTCACGGTCTAACATACGCAGTTTTTGCTCTGGATTTCTGTATTTTCTAACAATAGAACGTTCTTCGTTTTGCTTGTCTTTTAATAAATCTACCAACTGGCGTTCCTGGCGGGTTGATAAATCTAAACGTGAAAAACTAAAGTTTCCATATTTATCATTGTACTGTTGTGTGTAACGGTTGTTTTGGTATTTGTTGTTATCAACTCTCACCATTTGGCGTTGCTGTGCAAATCCACTTAAACTAAATGCTACTAATGCAAGGGTAATTATTGTTCTCATGATTTCTAATTTTTATTGTTTAAACTACTTTTATTTGATTAGTGAATTCCAATTGCCGTGCCAAAGTTTAAAACCAGAGAAAATTTTATTTGAATGTGGGTAAACCGATTGATTTTTGAGGTAAACAAAAAAGCATCAGGTTTTCTCCTGATGCTTTTATCATATAAACGATATTTTTTTAAATGATTATCGGAAAGCTTGTGTCAAAGAGAATGCTCAACCCTTCGTCAGTTCGAGTAGATTTTCGATAGAAAATCGTATCGAGAACCGATTGTATTGAGTAGAAATCGTACCGAGAACAGAAGTTTGTCGAGAACTTATAATTAACAACTTCTCGATGGCCTGTCTTGACATCTCGACTTCGCTCGACGTAACAGTTGCGAAGGCTTCACTGCGTTACGCTACTCGAAGCGACATCTTATCTACATACAATAAGTCGTACTAAATATACGAAGTTCCAGATAGTCATTATTTCTTAATAAGCTCTTGCGTCTTTTCCTTCTACAAAATTCATAAACGCACGGTTTACAACTCTGTTACCACCTGCTGTAGGGTAATTCCCGGTAAAATACCAGTCGCCTAAATTATCAGGGCAAGAAATATGCAGATTTTCTACCGTTTGGAACATCACTTTTAAATCGGCTTTTACGGTTTCCGGGTGAAGCATTTCTGAAATTTTATCTGAAATTTCTTCATCGGTAAACGGTGCATAAATTTCTTTCGCGTAATTCACAACCTCTTCATCAGGCAAATGCTCTTGTGCTTTACATTTAGCATACACTTCATCAATGATGTGGTACATGTTCCGATCTTTCAACAACTCTAATGTAGCATTAAAAGCAATTAATGTTTCCATTTTTGCCATGTCAATTCCGTAACAATCCGGATAACGAATTTGCGGAGCTGATGAAACTACAATGATTTTCTTAGGATTTAATCGATCCAGCATCTTAACGATTGATTTCTTTAATGTAGTTCCACGTACAATACTGTCATCAATAACAATTAAGGTATCGGTTGGTTTTACTACGCCATAGGTAACATCGTACACATGCTCAACCATATCGTCGCGGTTGCTATCGTCTGTAATAAACGTACGCAGCTTGGCATCTTTAATAGTGATTTTTTCTGAACGAATGGTTTTAGATAAAATTTCATGCAATTTCTCAGGCGACAACTGATCTTTTAAAGCAAGGATACGTTCTGTTTTCTGCTGATTTAGAAAATCCTGAGCGCCTTCAACCATACCAAAGTAAGAAACTTCGGCTGTATTTGGAATGTAAGAGAACACAGCATTTTCTACATCGTTATTAAGCTCCTTTAAAATCATAGGCATCATTGTTCTACCTAACATTTTACGTTCCTGATAGATTGATGCATCATTCCCACGCGAAAAATAAATACGTTCAAACGAACATGCTTTTCTTTCCAATGGTTCCATGATTTCTTCAAAAAATACCTGACCATCTTTTTTGATAATTATTGCATGCCCGGGATCTAATTCTTTAATCTCGTTAAAAGGAACATTAAAAGCTGTTTGGATAACCGGACGTTCTGATGCTACTACAACAATTTCTTCATCTTCGTAATAAAACGCCGGACGAATTCCTGCCGGGTCGCGTAATACAAACGCATCGCCATGACCTAACATACCTGCCATTGCAAAACCACCGTCCCAATTTTTAGAAGCACGACGTAAAATGCGTGCAACGTCTAAACGTTCGCCAATTACCGGAGAAGCGTCTTTTTTAGACAAGCCCTCTGTATCGCGTAAATTATAATACAAATCTTCTACTTCATCATCCAGGAAATGACCTATTTTTTCCATTACCGTAACGGTATCAGCCATTTCTTTTGGGTGTTGCCCCAAGCGTACCAAATCATCAAACAATACCTTTACGTTGGTAAGGTTAAAGTTTCCGGCTACTATAAGGTTGCGATGCATCCAATTGTTCTGACGTAAAAACGGATGAACGCTTTCTATGTTGTTTTTTCCGAAAGTTCCGTAACGTACGTGCCCTAAAAAAACTTCGCCTAAATAAGGAATGTGTTTTTTCTGTGCATCGATATCGTTAATCCACTCAGGGTTTTCTTCCAACTCTTCATTAATTCTTCCGTTTATCTGAGAAAAAATATCTTGAATTGGTGATGTTTTGTTAGAACGCACACGGCTGATATAACGTTCGCCCGGTTCCATGTCTAATTTTATACTTGCCAAACCTGCCCCGTCTTGTCCACGGTTGTGTTGTTTTTCCAGCAAAAGGTACATTTTCTGGATGGCATAAAAACTTGATCCGTATTTTTCTTTATAAAAAGACAACGGTTTTTTTAATCTTAATAGTGCAATACCGCATTCGTGCTTTATAGCGTCACTCATTGTTATAGGTTGTGTGTTGTTGTTAAACCAAAAAAAGCCCGTAATTTGGGCTTTCTAATTTTATTGCGTTAGTTCAATATCGAACTGTGTTAACATTTTAAACTGTTCTAAACGTGCATTTACTTCTTGTTTATCTAGATTTTCCATACGCTGTGTTCCAAATTTTTCTACACAGAATGATGCCAGATTAGAACCGTGTATTATGGCGTTTTTCATATTATTAAACGAAACATTCCCTTGTTGCGCCAGATAACCCGAAAATCCTCCGGCAAACGTGTCGCCTGCCCCGGTTGGATCAAAAACTTCTTTTAAAGGCAATGCCGGTGCAAAAAACACTTGTGCATCGTTAAACAATAAGGCGCCGTGTTCTCCTTTTTTAATCACCACGAATTTTGGTCCCATGGCATGAATGATTTCTGCCGCCTTTACCAACGAATATTCACCCGATAATTGGCGTGCTTCTTCATCGTTTATGGTAAGTACATCAACCCGTTTTAAAACTTGTTTTAATTCTGCTAATGCACAATCCATCCAGAAATTCATGGTATCTAAAACAACCAATTTTGGTTTTGCCGTTAATTGATCTAAAACACCAATTTGAATATTAGGATGCAGGTTACCCAACATAATTACTTCGGCATCTTTAAAATTCTCCGGAACAATCGGGTTAAAATCTGCCAAAACGTTTAACTGCGTATCTAAAGTATCGCGCGAATTTAAATCGTTATGATACAAACCGCTCCAGAAAAAAGTTTTGCCTTCTTTTACGATTTCGATTCCCGAAATATCGATATTTCTGCTTGATAACAAATCTAAATATTCTTGAGAAAAATCGTCTCCAACTACAGAAACAATTGCCGATTTTACATTAAAATGCGATGCCGACAAACCTATGTAAGTAGCGGCTCCACCTAAAATTTTGTCGGTTTTACCAAAAGGTGTTTCAATCGCATCATAAGCAACTGTTCCTACAATCAATAACTTATTCATATAGTTGTTAGTAAATGAAGATGCAAAGATAATACGAAACCAACTAATACGCAAACACGTTTGTTATTCATTAACATAGATTAATTTTCGTTTATTTTAAGTGGAAAATATCAAGAAACAAAGGACTTTAAAGTTTATTTTCAACATCTTGTTTTCCAATAACTGCCATTATTTCCACCTCATTATTATTGATTTTGTAATAAATTGAATCGGATCCGCACACACAGCGCCGATAACCTTGCTTAATAAAATCAACCGATTCAAATGAAAAAGGTGTGCGAGCAATCATTTCAAATTGATCAAAGAAAGCATTAAAATAAGAATCTGCCTGCTGCATACCAAATCTTTGAACTCCATAATGATGAATTCTAATCAAATCTTCTTTAGCAGCATTGCTTAACTTATAGTTAGCCATTAAGCAATTCTTTAGATAATTTTAAAATTTCTTGCTTACTATCAGTGGTAAAACCACTTTTTTCAGCTTTTTCTAATTTTTCCTTTATCCATTCTTGCTTACGAGCTTGTCTTATCAAATCATTTACTAATTCACTTTTGCTGGCGTATTCTTTATTATCAACTTGATTTTTTAGCCATTGATCGTTAGGTTCTGTCAGAGAAATACTTTGCCGTGCCATAATCTTACATTTGGTGTAAATTTACACCAAAAAAGCATCAGAAACAATTTTTAACAATGATTTATTAAGAACTTAACTTTCATTCTCTTCATACCACTCGTCTATTAAAAGTTTGCTTTGCTTTGATGCTTCTACCGCCAAAAAATCGCAGCGTTCGTTCATCGGGTGGTTGTTATGCCCTTTTACCCATTGAAAATTGACTTTATGTTTGCGATAAATCTTTAAAAAACGCTGCCATAAATCAGGATTTTTCTTACCAGCAAAACCTTTTTTCTCCCAGCCAAAAACCCAACCTTTTGTAACCGAATCTACTACATATTTAGAATCTGAAACTACTAAAACTGTTAAGTGATCTCTTGTCAAAGCTTCTAAACCAACTATAACAGCCATTAATTCCATACGGTTGTTGGTTGTTTTTCGGTAACCTTTTGATAATTCTTTGTAATGTTTGGTATTGTTTAAGTGTAAAATGGTACCATAACCACCCGGACCTGGATTTCCGCGCGATGAACCATCGGTATATAAAAGAATTTCGGGCTGCATGTAGTTTTAGTTTGCCGCAAAAATACAATTCTATTTTGGCATTTTTTTTGGTAACACTTATCAAAATACAAAATCCATGAAAAAATACATACTTACAATTAGCTTGCTAGCTGCAACAACTATTTTTGCACAAGACAAAAACACCGTTTATAATTACGATTATAATTATGCAAATAAAATGTCTAGATTATGGGTTGATTTTGATATTATTGCAGAATATGATTTTTTAGAAAACAAGGTATTTCATAAAGATTTTACTTTGAAAGATGGTTATATTTTTACACATAAAAATGATTCGTTAGTGGAAATTGGTTTCTATAATAATCAGCAATTTATTGTAAATAAAGAAGTTTATGAAATGAGATACCCTACAATTGGCAGAATTGCCATTCGTAAAAAAGGAGATAAAAACTGGTTTAGGGTAAATACTACCAAAACAACAGTAGCTTTTATAGAACCCGCAGAAAGTTTACCGGAAATGGTTCGATTTTGGGCATTAACAACTGCTTTACAGCGTGAATTTTTGTATAGAGAAAAACGAATGTACGAAAAAGCGACATCAACTAATATCACTGTAAATACAGAAACATCTTTGTAAAATAAAATGATTATCACCAAGTTTATACCAAACGAGAATATAGTTAAAATTTTCGTCAGTTCGAGCTTGTCGAGAACTTATAATTCAAAGACTTCTCGATACGCTTCACTTCGTTACGCTACTCGAAGTGACGAGCCAAACATATCTTGGTATAAAGTTAGTAACAGTCAATTAAAATAATCTTATGAAACTACTGCTCACACTAATTCTGCTTTTAAGTTTTTCTTTAGGCAATGCGCAATATTTACAAAACGATACCATTTATTTCGATATTCCAAACGATACCATTGCACGCCTTTGGGACAGTCATGACTACAACCATACCGACATTGATTTAAAAAACAAACGCATTATAAACGATTATTACGTTTTTGAAGACGATATTGTTTTTGCTGTTGATGATTCTTTATCGTTTGAAATTGGCAGCTACGATAAAAACAACCTTTATTTAGAAAATCATTACAAATTATATAAACCATTGTTTAATCGTTTGGAAATAACAGACGTTAAAAGCAAAAAATCGGCTAAAGTGCGAACTAAAGCCGATCATATTATTTTTGAAGATCCACATAATATTTTAACCGATATTATTAAACTGTGGTTAAGCGAAAAATGCATCCGTAGGTTTTTAAACCGTGAAGAAGCAGAAAGTTTTATCGAAAGTATACTATCTACTTCTGCCTCTTCCTTCTAAGTTTTTCAATAATTCTTCAATGACTTTCGGAAAATGCTCATATTCCAATTCATGTACTTTGTTAGCAACATCTAAAGCAGTATCCATTTCAACAACTGGCGTTTTAGCCTGAAAAATCACAGCACCTTCATCGTAATGTTCGCTCACGTAATGAATAGTTATACCTGTTTCGGTTTCTTTATTAGCAATAACGGCATCGTGAACAAAACTGCCGTACATACCTTTTCCGCCAAACTTAGGCAATAGTGCCGGGTGAATATTAATAATTTTATTAGGATAAGACGCTACAATATTTGCCGGAAACAAAAGCAGATATCCTGCCAAAACAATCAAATCGGGGTTTATTTCTTTGATTCTCTCAAACAAAATCCCCTCATCGTTCTGCTTTTTAGTAATGATTTCGGCAGAAACATTTAATTTTTTTGCACGTTCTAAAACAAACGCATCTTTTTTATTGGTAATGATATGAAAATTGCATAAAATATTTTTATCTTTAAAATACTGAATAATATTTTCTGCGTTGCTTCCTGATCCCGAAGCCAATAATACAATGTTTTTCATACAATTACGATACTTTTTATTGGATATTAAATTTTATTTTATTAATTTAATCAGTACAAAATTCGAAAAAAATATCCATTTAAAAATTATTTTTTTAAATTCGCAGTTACAAAAACAATTAAATGTGTGGTTTTAAATTAAAGTTTCATATTTTTGCCACAACAATTAAACTTAAAAAATAGAAAAGGTTATGTCAGACATTGCATCAAGAGTAAAAGCAATTATCGTTGACAAATTAGGAGTTGACGAAAACGAAGTTGTAACAGAAGCAAGCTTCACAAATGATTTAGGAGCTGATTCATTAGACACTGTTGAGCTAATCATGGAGTTTGAAAAAGAATTTGATATTCAAATTCCAGACGATCAAGCTGAAAACATTGCTACTGTTGGTCAAGCTATCTCTTACATCGAAGAGGCTAAAAAATAATAACTAATAAGCCTGTGCAGTAAATTATTATTGCACAGGTGTTATTATTTTCCTTTTTCAAAGTTTAAGATTAAAATTTTAGATCTAAATCTGTAAAATTATAGCAACCCAATGTTTCGCTTTTTTTGAAACTTGGGTTTTTATTATTTTAATTAAAATATAGTTATATGAATTTAAAGCGAGTTGTTGTTACTGGTTTAGGTGCCCTAACTCCTATTGGAAATAACGTTGCTGAATTTTGGAACGGACTTATGAACGGAGTAAGCGGCGCAGCGCCAATTACCTATTTTGACGCTTCTAACTTTAAAACACAATTTGCTTGTGAGGTTAAAGATTTTAATGTTGAAGATTTTATCGACAGGAAAGAAGCTCGAAAAATGGACCGTTACACCCAGTATGCCATGGTTACGGCTACCGAAGCTATGGAGGATGCTAATTTTGATTTAGAAAAATTAGATTTAGACCGTGCAGGTGTAATTTGGGGTTCCGGCATTGGCGGTTTACAAACTTTTCAAGACGAGGTTACCAATTTTAACCAAGGAAACGGTGTACCTAAATTCAACCCGTTCTTTATTCCTAAAATGATTGCAGATATTGCCGGTGGATTAATTTCTATGAAATTCGGTTTACGCGGTCCTAATTTCACAACGGTTTCTGCTTGTGCATCATCTACCAACGCGATTATCGATGCATTTAACTACATTCGTTTAGGAATGGCAGATGTTATTATTACAGGTGGATCTGAAGCTGCAGTTACTATTGCAGGAATTGGCGGATTTAATGCAATGCATGCATTATCAACAAGAAACGACGATCCAAAAACAGCATCAAGACCAACAGACAAAGACCGTGACGGATTTGTTTTAGGCGAAGGTGCAGGTGCTTTGGTTTTAGAGGAATATGAACACGCGGTTGCTCGTGGCGCAAAAATCTATTGCGAAATTGGCGGTGGCGGTATGTCTGCAGATGCACACCACATTACGGCACCACACCCGGAAGGTTTAGGTGCTAAAAATGTAATGTTGAACTGTTTGCGCGATGCCGGTTTAAAACCTACAGATGTTGACGGTGTTAACATGCACGGAACATCTACACCGTTAGGCGACATTGCAGAATCTAAAGCAATTTTAGAGGTCTTTGGTGAACATGCCTATACAATGAACCTGAATTCAACAAAATCAATGACAGGGCATTTATTGGGTGCAACGGGTGCTATAGAAGCTATTTCGTGTATTTTAGCAATTCAGCACGGTATAGTTCCTCCAACAATCAACCATTTCACCGCTGATGAGAACATCGATTCTAAACTAAACTTTACGTTTAACAAAGCTCAGAAACGCGATGTTAAAGTTTTAATGAGCAATACGTTTGGTTTCGGCGGACACAATGCTTGTGTTTTAGTGAAGAAATTAGAAAACCAATAAGCATGAACTGGCTTAAAAAGATACTGATCATTAAATCCCCTATTACAAATAGCGGGATTTTTTGTTCTGAAATCTCCCAAATAATCGGATACAAGCCAAAAAACACGCTTCTTTTTGAAACCGCTTTTACACATCGTTCCTTAAACAAAACAACCATTAACGGCGAACCTTTAAATTATGAACGTCTGGAATTTTTAGGCGATGCTATTTTAGGATCTGTAATTGCGGCGTTTCTTTATAAAAACGCTCCGAAAGGCGATGAAGGTTACCTTACACAAATGCGGTCTAAAATTGTAAACAGATCATATTTAAACAGCATCGGAAAAAAATTAAACCTCATTAAACTGGTTCGTACTAAAGCCAGCATTGCCAATTTTGGCGACAACATCAACGGAAATCTGCTGGAAGCCTTAATTGGCGCTATCTATGTTGACGACGGATTTACAACCTGCGAAAAATTTATCTATAAAAATATTCTGATCGATTTTAAAGATCTGGAACATTTAGAAAATAAAATATCAAGCTATAAAAGTCTGTTTATTGAATATTGCCAGAAAAACAAATGCACCTTTAAGTTTGAAAACTGCGACGATAACGGTAAAGACAACGTTAAGCACTTCTACATAAAACTGTATTTTAATGATGTGGTTATTGCACGCGGCAGAGCCACAAGCAAGAAAAAAGCCGAAGAAAAAGCAGCTCATCGTGCATTCTTTGCATTGCAAAATCAGATACAGCATCATTAAAAAATGATTAAATATTATCTTTAATCTAAAAATCGTGTTTAAATTTTGTATTTTTGTTAAAGAATGACACCGCAGAAAAAAAATACCAACGAAGTTTTACACAAGCTGGATTTTATTGATGACGATAAGGACGATATTGTTCTGATTGCCATAAAATCCAATATGCCCGATTATAAAATGGCATATTACTTAAACAGGTATCTGGGCATGCAATTTAAAAAGGTACTTCCTGAAATATCACTTACAGATAACGGAACGTCTTTTTTTCGGAGTTTTATTTTCAACGATCACAAAAACCATTTAATCTGGCGATTGCTGGAGAACAAATCAAACCATACAGAAAATGATACAGATGAAGGTTATTCGTTATTTAATGACAATGAAGATGTGTTCACCGCCACGTATTATCTGATACCTGAATGGAAAAACATCGATTTTTTTATTTTAATAGAAAACACCGATTTTTTGTTCAATACCGACGAATTGTTGGAAAAACTTCAAAACATAAAGAACATATCTACCCAATTCGTAGTCGGTATTGATTCTTTAAATATAAAATCACAAAAAAATTTAATTTTTTAATATGTTATCAAGAAAAAAAACAAAAATAGTCGCAACCTTAGGTCCGGCTTGCAGCACCAAAGAGATAATTAAACAAATGATTGAATCTGGTGTAAATGTTTTTAGAATTAACTTTTCGCATGCAGATTATTTTGACATTGAAGACAAAGTAAAAATCATTCGCGAATTAAACGATGAATTTAACTATAATACTTCTATATTAGCCGATTTACAAGGTCCTAAATTACGCGTAGGTGTAATGAAAGACGAAGTTGTTCTTAAAAAAGGCGATATCATTACTTTTTCTACCAAAGAAGAATTTTTAGGAACCGCCCAAAAGGTTTACATGACTTACAAAAGTTTTCCGCAAGATGTTAATCCGGGCGAAAGCATTTTATTAGATGACGGAAAGCTTATTTTTACGGTATTAGATACCGATGGAGTTGAAGAAGTTAGAGCGGTTGTTGTACAAGGTGGTCCGTTACGATCAAAAAAAGGCGTTAACTTACCTAATACAAAAGTTTCGTTACCTGCTTTAACCGAAAAAGACATTAAAGATGCCCTTTTCGCGATTAAATTAAGTGTAGATTGGATTGCTCTTTCTTTTGTAAGAACCGAAGAAGATTTAGAAGATTTACGTTTATTGATCGAAGAACATTCTGCTCATAAAATCCCGATTATAGCTAAAATTGAAAAACCGGAAGCCGTAGCAAACATCAATAAAATTGTATCGCATTGTGATGGTTTAATGGTTGCACGTGGCGATTTAGGTGTTGAAATTCCGGCACAAGAAGTTCCGTTGATTCAAAAACAACTGGTTCACAAAGCCAAATACGCCCGCATACCGGTAATTATTGCCACACAAATGATGGAAACAATGATTACAAGCTTAACACCTACCCGTGCCGAAGTAAACGACGTTGCTAATTCTGTTATGGATGGTGCCGATGCGGTAATGCTATCTGGTGAAACATCGGTTGGTAACTATCCTGTTCAGGTGATCGAAAAAATGACCCAAATCATCAACAGCGTTGAAAATTCTGATTTAATTAAACTACCTGTTAACGATCCAAAAATTAAAACAAAACGTTTCATTACCAAGTCTATTTGTTACCACGCAGCTATTATGGCAAACAGTATTGAAGCCAAGGTTATTAACACATTGACCAATTCCGGATACACTGCTTTTCAAATATCGGCATGGCGACCAAATGCACATATTTTAGCCTATACATCAAACAGGCATATGCTTACACAATTAAGCTTGCTTTGGGGTGTTACTGCTTTTTGGTACGATAAATACGAAAGTACCGATGTTACCATTGAAGATATTAATAAGATTGCCAAAGACAATAATTATGTATTGGAAGGTGATTACACGATTAATTTAGCATCGATGCCATTGAACGAAAAAGGTATGGTAAACACCATTCGTGTTTCTGAAATTGAATAGATAGAAAATTTATTATATACACCAAAAAGCCATTCTTAACCGGAATGGCTTTTTTACGTGCAAAAGGGATTGCAGCCTTGTGAAGCTCTTTTGCTTTGAAAAAGCAAAAAGCGACGGCGGAAAGCTCTGCCCAAAAATGAAAAAAGCCCCGAATAAATCGAGGCTTTGGTTTGTATAAAAGAATAAATTATTTTTTCTTTTTTGCTCCACCTTTTTCTGCTTTTGCAGCTTCCTGAGCAGCTTTCATTGCAGCACGAGAAATACGTACTTGTGCAACTACAGTATTGTCTGGTTGTAACAATTTAAAGTTGTTTGTTGGTAATTTAGTAATGTATAATTTGTTACCCATTTCTAAATCTGTGATGTCTGCCTCTACGAAATCAGGTAAGTTTGCAGGTAATGCACGTACTTTTAATTTACGTTGGTTTAAACGTAAAACACCACCAGCCATAACACCTTTAGAGTTTCCTACAACTTTTACAGGAACTTCCATTGTGATTTCTTTATCTGCATGTAACTGATAGAAATCGATGTGTAAAATTTTGTCTGATACCGGATCAAATTGAATGTCTTGTAAAATAGCATCTACATTTTTACCGCCTAAATCAATAGCAACAGTGTGTACGTTTGGAGTATACACTAAGCTTTTGAATGCTTTTTCTTCAGCTGTAAAATGTACTGGTTGTTCTCCTCCGTAAACTACGCAAGGAACCAATCCAGCATTACGTGCAGCTTTAGTAGCTACTTTACCCACGCTTTCTCTTTCTTGTCCTTTAATTGAAATTGATTTCATTTTAAATATATAAAAATTAATAAAAAATTACATGATAAACTTATCGCTTATAGATGTGTTGTTTTGTACCATGTGCATTACATCTGCGAATAATTCGGCACAGCTTAACACACGGATTTTATTACTTTGCTTTTTAAGCGGAATAGAATCGGTTACGATTAATTCGGTTAATGATGAGTTTTCTATTTTCTCAACAGCATTACCCGATAAAATGGCGTGTGTACAAATTGCACGTACACTTAATGCACCACGTTCCATCATAACATCGGCAGCTTTTGCCAATGTTCCACCCGTATCAATCATATCATCAACCAAAATAACGTTTCTGCCTGTTACGTCACCAATTAATTCCATGGTATCAATTACGTTGGCTTTTTTACGTTGTTTGTAACACACAACTACTTCGGATTCTAAATACTTTGCATAGGCATACGCGCGCTTAGAACCACCCATATCTGGTGATGCAATGGTTAAATTCTGTAAACCTAATGATTGAACATACGGTAAAAAAATCGTTGATGCATACAAATGATCAACAGGTTTTTCAAAAAAACCTTGAATTTGGTCTGCATGCAAATCCATTGTCATAACTCGTGTTGCGCCTGCTGTTTCTAACATTTTCGCTACTAATTTTGCCCCTATCGGCACACGTGGCTTGTCTTTACGATCTTGACGTGCCCATCCGAAATAAGGAATTACAGCTGTAATATGGCGGGCTGATGCTCTTTTAGCTGCATCGCACATTAATAACAATTCCATTAAATTATCCGCTGTAGGAAAAGTAGAGCATACTAAGAACACTCGTAATCCACGGATTGATTCTTCAAACGATGGTTGAAATTCACCATCACTATAATGAGAAAATGTTACACGCCCTAACTCTACGCCGTAATGTTTGGCAATTTTCTCGGCTAATACTTTACTTTCAGAACATGCAAAAACTTTTGCTTCAGGTTCAAAGTAACTCATTGTTGCTTAATTTAGTAGTTATTATTGTTTGATGTATTGTGGCTGCAAATTTAAAAATAATTTTCATGCCGCAGTGTTTTTTTTACAGTTTTATTTGTTTTATATATTTTTGTTCTTACATTTGCACTCACAATTTCAAGCAAAAAGCCTGAGTGGCGGAATTGGTAGACGCGCACGACTCAAACTCGTGTTCTTCGGAGTGTGGGTTCGATTCCCACCTCAGGTACAGAAACCCTTAATACACAACGTATTGGGGGTTTTTTGTTTTTCATTTGTGCTACCGACGTGCTACACTATTAAAAAACATTATTTTCTAACTTAAATTTATCATCAATGGAAATATCTCAAAAGTTCGCTGAGCAGCAAATGTTACTTCATAAAACAGAATTCGATAAGTGGTTAAAGATTTATAATTCATTTGAAGAAACACCTAAAAGAAAAAGATTAACAAAAAAAGAGCAAGAGGCTATTGTAGAAGCAAAAATCAAATCTCATTTTTTTAAAATAAATAAACGTCGTGCTGAAAGAGACAGAAAGTAAAATATTTTCGATATAGATAAAAAAAAAACCTCGTTAATTGAGGTGTTATTGTAAGTTATTTAAATCTAACTTGTTTTGCTTTAATCTATCTATATAAATATCATTCTTTTGGTTCGCATAAATCTCTGTTGTCTTTAAGTCTGTATGCCCAAATAAAACTTTCGCTCGGTTTAAATCATTATTAATTAATAATTCTTTGTTTGCTCTTAAATGTTTAAACGAATACATGTTTATATCCAAGCCTAATTCATTTTTAATTAATCTTTTCCAAACGTCGGTGATTGAAACTCTTGGAAATGGTGTTTTACTAATGTCAATATCCTTGTAAGTAAATCCATGATGCTTTGTTTCTTTTGTTTTAAAACTCCCAAAGAGAAAGCACTCTTGATCGTATGATTGAATATCTTTTGACTGCAGCCATATATACAAAGGTTCATCAATAACAGCAACACGATCAACTTTCGTTTTGCTTATCTGCTTTGGTATATGTATAATCCTTTTTTCTAGGTCAATGTATTTTAGTTTTATATTGCAGATTTCGTTTGGTCTAGCTCCGGTCTGGAATAAAAAGAAAACAAAATTCCAAAGGTTAGGCAATTTTGCGATTAAATAGTTTTTAATCTTTATAACTTCTTCGTCAGTGGGTATAACTACTTTTGGCTTTTCGACTGATTTATATTTTATTTTATCGGCAACATTATGATCGCACATTTCGTATTCAACTAATTTGTTGAATATCTGCTTCAGTAGTTTTAATGTGCGGTTGTAAACATGGTTTGATATTTCGGTTTCCTTTTGAAGGTTTTCCATTAAGTCCATTATATCTCTTCTTTTTATTTCTTTTATTGAAATATTTTTTAAAGAGTCGTAACGAGTTCCTTCAGATATATGTTTAAACATTGAAGTATAAACCGAAAGGGTTGTTTTTCTGAGATCTGCTTTTATTTTATTGAATGCAAATTCTATTGCGGATTCGAATGTACTTAACTTAGATGATTCGGATTGGATATCTTCCAACGGGTTCCATCCGTCTCTAAGAGCCTTTTCAATATATTTTCTAACTTGTAGAAAATTTTTCTCCCTTTCTTTTAAATCCTTGATTCTGTTGAGGTCAAAAGTAGGTCGTAACCTTACACCATCATAATAAAACTCTATATACCATCTGCTAGCGGTCTTTTTGAAAATAGGTATGGTATAAACCTGCTGTAGTTTAAAATTCACTTTCATAACAAAATGATTAAAGCCCACCATTTAAGGCAGGCTATTTATTTAAGTAGTATGGTTATAGTCACCAAGACTGTTATCTATACAGAATTGCTCTATCTCCTCAATTATCCATCGTAAATAGTCAAGATTTTTAATTATTTCATTTTTATCTTCGTATTTGAATGAACCAAATTCATCGCTGATAATAAATACTCTTATTAAATCATTGATACCGCCTTTAGTTACCACCGCTACGTTTGAATTATTGTTGAAAATGGCTAATTTCTCACACATTTCTACCAATACCTTAGTAGGCATCTTTTCTAATATTTTAGAATCATCCATAACTAAGAATTTTTAAGTTGTTTTTGTTCTATTTCAAAGGCTCTAAATACCCCTTCAATCTTTGTCATAAAGACAACAATCATGTTCACGAAGTTTTGATACCTCAACATGTCATCTGGACTACCAACTAGATTATAAAGTTGTTCTATTCTTACATGCTCTAAATTCTTGTCATTTTCACTTTCTCCCTCATACCAAAAGTGTGCTAAGGCATTTGAAAAATAAGTGTGTTCAGTCGAAACGTTTAATAGATCGTTGATTGCATCTTGAATGCCCTCTGATCCGTACGTTTGAAATAATTCTTTTTTAATGTGATCTGTTAGTTCCGAGAATAAGATTTCGGAATGCGTTTGTGAAGTTTTCATAATACTTGAAGTTTAGGGATATATAACCCGTGCAGTGTAGGTGTCCTACGCCTTCAAGAGCGTTACGGTTGTTTCCAATACATCGCCACCATGCCACACAGGCATTTTTTGTTTCTTTAAGTATCATATTTTCTTGAAGTTTAGGAATGACAAATATAGAAATATTTTTATGTTGGTTCATAATATTAATAAAAAAACCACCGGTAAGGTGGTTTACTATTATAAATCAAAATTTGATTTTATTTTATTAATTATGAGTTGTTTCTTATCAACATTACTAATTGACGAAATTTTCTTAGATATGATACTCTTATTTAGAGCTGCTAATTTTTTGCAATATACAAAAGGCTCTGCGTTGTCAAGTAAAGAACTTTCTAAATCATCGCTTTTTAACTGAATAGCTTCTTCTCCTTTATTTTTAGAAGTTATCATAGCAATAATGTAATCTCCTTCATGATTAATTCTATTGTTTGAAACAATTAAGCCAGGTCTAAATTTAAAATCTGTTAGATCAGTAAAAGGAAATCTAACTATAACTAAATCGCCTTGTTTATATCTCATAAGTGTTTGATATTTTAATTATACTGATTCCAATACTCATCTTCTTCAGAGTCCCATTCTTCAGAAAAAGACTGAGCAGAAATTTCCAACATAGATTTCTCTAGTTTTTCTTCAGAAATATCAAAATCAATATTAAAATGGTTTATAGTGTCAATAATTATCTGAGTGCTTATAAAAGACATTTGATGTACTGTATTTTTACAACTCTTATCTTTAACTGCAGTATCGAAAGTATATGACATTTCAATTGTTGGCGGAAAACTATCCGCGCCAACCGAATTAACAGTAATAAACATAATTACTCCTTTCTTTTTGCTTTATTTATTTCATTTTGAATTTGTAACGAAGCCTGTTGAAAAATATCCGCAACATTTATAAAGTGAGAAAGCGTCATTACGACAGTACTTTTCACCTCTGCAGAAACCTCTTCTTCGTTTTCTGATTTTTTGGAAGCAAAATTCAATCTAACAATATCATTGTTGACTGATACTTGAACTAAATCTGAAAATGCTTCAGGTGTGTTTGCTCCCGAAATTAAATTTAGTTTTTTTTGTTTTGTCATTTATAGTTTTATTACAATTTGGTTATTAAAAAGTAACAATTAAATATGATCAATTATTATACCGTAACCTTTATTGCTTATTTTGTAATATAATATTACCGTACAAATATATACATTATTTGTATTGCAATACAACTTTGTTATATTAATTTTTTACTAATACGCAAGTTTTTTAACCTCGAGTTATAGGACTGTTTACCTACTCCCTCACAAACTCTGCCTTCAACAAATAAGATTCGTTAATAATTTCATTTGTTTCTACAGAAGCCGAAAAAGTATTTTGGAATCCCTGCTCATTTGTTACGGTTTCTGTATCTGAAGTAATATAGCCGTAGTCTTTAATTTCAAAACGCACATGCCCTTTTGCCGGCGCATTGGTTGTATTGACTACTGTTGCGATAAAAACATTGTCATATTTCCCATTTTCGTTTTTAACATCGGATAAAGTACCAGCACCCATTTTTATGATCTTAACTTCTCCGGATGTTGAGTTATCGTCACCAGAGCAGCTGAATAGCATTGGCAAGAATAAAAGGCAAATATATTTTTTCATAGGTATTTATTTTATTTCAAATATATAAAGTTTTTTTTATTCCTCACGTGCGTGCGTAATGACTACGGAAAAACCTTCAGCAGCTAAATAGCGTACTTTTCCACACGTGCGCGAACAGATAGTGGAATATTCAGAATAACCGTTTTTAAACCGATTAAACCGACATTTCGTGCCCGTGCGAGCAGATAGGGGCATATAAATATTACACACGCGTAATGACCGTAGAAAAATCTTCGTCAGGTTTTATTTACGCGCGAACAGATACGGATATATGCGCGTTATGACCGTACAAAAATCTTTGCGCACGTGTGTGACTGTATTAAAACCTTCGCGTGTGTAATGACCGTGAAATAATCTTCTCGCGTACACATGAACAGATACTTGAATATTCATCACGCGCGTATAGTGACCCAAGAAAAACCTTGCTAAACTTATTTTTAAATGATAAATCTAAATGCAGAGAACGTTTCTGGTCTGCTGGTTGAACCGGAAAATGAAGAATTAAAAAGAGGTTGCAAGTTTTGTACTGCAACCTCTAATATTAACTATTAAAACACTTATGAATTACGAATATAGGCATAAAAAGTATTGGTAATTATTAGAAACTAATTAGAAGTGTAAATATTAAAGTTTACACATAGAAATTACTTAATTAGAACTAACAAATCAATTAGCATACATCTGTTTCCTATTTATTTCACCATTAAATGAAATAATTTTTAAAAATAGCCTACTTTGGCATGGTGTTGATTTATAAAATATTGAATTAAAAATAAATAAACAAATTAATTTGTAAAGTATTAAGAATTATCTTCACAACATTAACTTAAAAATATTAAAAAATGAAAAAATCCATTATTGCCCTAATGGGCTTGTTTACGCTTGTTGCGTGTAGTGAAGATTCTTATCAGGAAGCTGATAAAATGAATGAAACTAGAAATGGATCCGTTGAGAATACGGAACCACAGAATAGTGTTAAGTCTTCTAATTTTGAAGTTTCAACTCCTTATGAAGATAGTATGTTTGCTAATGCTATCGATTATAGTGTTTGGAATACTTCTGCAACTTATACCATGGAAGTAACACCATATATTGGTTTAGCCTATTATGACGGAGCTGACGATGGTTATTATAGTTATGCAGGAGTCACCCTTGATCAAAACTCATATCCAAATTTATTTAAAGGGGGAAAGGAATATCTTAATTTAATTAAAGGAAACACGGTTATTATCCCTCCATTAACCAATTCGTCTATCAGTTCAGGTAATCATTGTCCAGTAATGCCAGGTCAAGCTTTTGACTTGACTGCATCTGGGGGTACAGCTAGTGTAGATGAGATTAATTTGTTAGAAGTGGCTGGTAAAGTTTATTATGCTGATGTAGTTGTAAAAAATGGTCCTGTTGTAGTATTAACAACACGGGTTAAACAAATATTTCATTATTATAACGTTAATTCACCTTTGACATCCTTTGGTTCATGGAATTATTTAGGATCTATTGCGCCTGGATTTATTGAACCATTTTATTCTGAAGTCACTACTAATGAAATAGCACCCGGAAATAGATTATCTTTCCCAGCTTCTGTTAATACTTTTTCATTTGTACCTATTACGGGCGAAAGAATTTCAATTCACACTAACACTTCTGATGTGATATTCTTATTAGAATAAACTTAAAAAAAACCAGCTGACATGCTGGTTTTTTTATTGCTTAAACTTTCTCAATTCTTCTATTTTCATAGAACATTCTATCAATCGGGCTTTTGGTATTTAAATAAGATTTTCCTAAACTATAAAACAGCCAAGAGGTTTGTTTGTTCCGATCTATACAATCTATCTTGTTTTATTCTTGAGTTATTTATCTTGTTTCTAATGTTGTGCGCAATTTCTTTTATTTGAATATCGATATTTGCGTTTTCCCACTTCATTGAAAGGTATTTGTGTTTTACCTCATCGAATGTTTTTTTATCACTCTCAAAGTAATATTTTAAACCTTTATGAGAAAGTAAAAAACTACCCTCTTTTTGCATCGAAATATCTAAACCCGTAACTATACATTTCTGATGAGGTAGATATGTGCAATTTCCATATATATTAATAGTGGAATATGCACACGTTTGCTCTTTTGAAATAGGTGTGGAAATTGCACACGTTTGCTCTAATTCCTGTAGTTTTTTCTCTATTAACTTTTTAATTGTTTTATGGGCGTTATTTTGCGTTTTATCCAATAATTGGAAATACCTTTTTTTTGTGTTTGTAAAATTATTTCTATGACCTTGTTTTAGTTTATACCAATTGTTGGGATTTAAATATTTGTTTAATTGATTATTTTCTTTCTTTGACAGTTCGCTATATTCTTTTGCACTACCCAAGATCATAACCTCATAAAATTCATTTAATAATTCACTTGAGAGATTTTTATATACTTCGCGGTTCAATAAATCCGAAATAGTGTCTATCCCGATCTTTTTAATGTATTTTGTCTGTTTGCTCTTCACTTCAAAACGAAATGTATTAATATCGCAATAGTTAGGGTAATGAATGCCTTTGTTGTATGCCTTAATAATCTTATACTTGTTTGCTGCACCAGATGAGGTTTCCGAATAACTTTTTTTACTGTACGGAAGTCCTGCGTCTGTTCTAAATTCATTTTTACCATGATAACTAATAAACGTGACAAGTTCCTTGCAGTCGATTGGACTTACAATATTCACCCCATATTCAATGTTTATTACTTTCAGCAGCTTAGATCTGCCCGACAAATTTAATTGCTCTAAAAAGCCCATTATAACTGCTATACAGTTGGTGATACTAAAATCGTTTGCGTTATGCAGGTTTTCATTAAAGTAATAATGCGGTCTAAACAACACCTCAACCTTATTATCATAAAAACAAAACAAAATCCCCTTATACACCTTTGTTTCCTTCGACAAAATACTCTCAAAGTCAAAATGTGATAACCTTTCCTTTTTATCGTGCCATATCAATAAAGGATTTACACTGATCTGATTTATCAATGTTTTATCGGTTATCAATATTTTTAAAAAGTCAATCATTTTTTATTTAACTTTGTGATGTATTCTTCCTTATGGTATGAATATTAAAAACTGAACAAATCAAAGAAGTGCCTTTACGCACTTCTTTTTCATTCTGTATAATTCTTTTTTATAATATCCTTAAGTATGTTAGGGTTGTTTGGATAAAATGCTCTGTAAACGTCTATTTTGAGTTTTTTGTAATCTTTTGAAAAAACGAATACAAGAAGATTCTTTTTCCCGTTTACGATTCTATCTCCGGTAAAAACTCTATTCAATAATGTTGGTCTTAACCCTGTAACCTTTTCGCAGCTCGCCCAATTGTCTGACGTACGCAAACGTAGATATTTTGTAATACCTTGTGCATTTGATTTACCGTTAAATATTTCAATCCTTAAACTATCGGTAAGTAATATTGTACTTGCTGATTCATTTCTGATGAGGTCAAACACGCTGTATGTTTTTACCTGGTGCCCTATCTGGTAATTGTGTGTATAAAAATCTATAGCCATAATATTTATTTGTTTACTTTGATAAATTCGCCTTTACACATCTTACCTTCTTCCCACGTCAATTTATTAAGCATATATAGATTTGCTTCTTGTTCAAAATAGTACAGCTTTGTAAAATCAATATTTAGCACATCAGGCAAAGACAACACTAATTCTATTTCGTGCATCCTGAAATTGTTCAACATCTTTTCGTAAGGCTTGTAGTATTTAGGAACTAGATCATTGTAGTGTGTATTGTTTGCGTTTGGAACAAAGAAAAAAGATGTTGTTTCTATATCACTTTCTAAAACCTCACTTTTAAACGATAGAGATTCGTCTACTCTTTTTAATTTCATAATATAGTACCTACCATTTAAACCCTTGTAATCTATTAATAAACTACCATTATCATCTTCCCTTAATTCCGTATTCCACAAACGATATACAGGTGTTGAAAATGAATTAACCCCTATTGTTAAGTTTGTTATTCGTGATTCAGGAGAATATGTTTTTGACGAAACAATATCTTTTGTTATTTCAAGATTTTGGTTTTGTATTTTAATTTCACCATCATTAAAGTTTTCCTCTTCGTCGTTATACTTATGTTTAAATAAGTTTCTTTGTGCATACTGTCCGTACAGATAAGATTCTTTTGTTCTTTGTGAATATTTTTCAGTCCAATCAACAGTATTGTTGAAATTTATCTTTTCTTCTGCTGTGTAGAATGCAAGGTTCTTAGTTATGTCATCATAAACAACTGTTAGTGCAAATCTGTTTATAATTTCCTTTACAAAGTCTTTAATTGAAAAATCACTTAATGCACTTGTAAAATCAAAGTTTCCGGATGACAGTTCGTAAATTCCCAATTCTAAAGACAATATCCTTAATTGATCCGGACGTCCAAAGTTTGGTCCGTATATCTCAAATGATAATGTTTGCCCCTCTATTAAATCAATGTCAATAAAGTAATCATCAAAATTTGTATCTGTCCATTTGCTTTTAAAAACTTTTATTATTTTGTTTCCAACAGATATAGAAAAATAAAAAAATGTAAAATCCCGACCGTATTCTAAATATCCTGAAGGTCGGCATCTTATTCTATATTTTTTTGATTCAAGTACCGTGTAATTCCAAACTCCAAAACCCGGTCCGGCAACATCCCAATTATAAGAATTTGGGAAAGAGTATGAACCTGACTGACCTATTTGAACCGGGTTTGTGTCTATAGTCTGGTTTTTAAATGCAGTTGATACCACAACTTCTTCTGCCGCATCATTAGACGGTGCTTTCGGATATGTTATATAGGCATCTTTATAATCAGGGTTTGAAAATATCGAGCCTGAATAGGTATAACCGAACGTTTGGAATATCTTGTTCCAGAAATATGATAATTTAACGACCGGTATCAAATAGTCAATGTTGATCACGCCACTTGGTAATGCGGTTTTACCTCCGAAATTTGCGACAACGTAGCGATACAAATAATTATCATTCAATGAACCTTTAAAGTTATCGACTGTCTTATCATGATCTAGCGCGCTAATATCCAGATCATTACCCAGTGTTTTGTTTTCAACATCTTTAAAAAAGTCGTAAACGCCTTGTAACACCCCCATTCGGTAGTTTATGCCTGTTTCTTCCAACGTTAACCAGCCGTTTCTTATAATATCAAAGCCATCTTGCTTTAATACAGCTACGGTTTTAGTATAAGGAACTTCCGATGTGTCTCCGGTAAGTCCAAGACCATTTAAAGCCAATGTGTTTTCCGGTGTGAAAGGCGCATCAAAAACATTTGAGTAAGACGATCGAACATATCCAAGACTGAATATATCACTTATTGCATAGTTGAATTGTAATCTTGTACCTTCCTTTAACTCAACTTGTTTGTTATTTACAAAAAACTCTACTGCCATGCTAATAATTAGAATTTAAATAAATTTTATAATCGTCTACATCTGAAGTTGTAATATATGTCACACCGTTCTCAACAAACGATTTAAGTTTGCCGGAATTAATCGCGCTCATTATGGATTTTATATCTTTTTCTAAATAAATAGCGGTTTCAAGTACGGTCAATTTGTCTTTATCTGTGTACATGTTATTTCTCGTTTAATGGGATTAAACATTCATCAATATCTTTACGCAGAAAATAAACCCTAGAGCTTATTCCGTAAGGCTTTAGTTTTCCGGATTTACACCAGTTGTGCACAGTAGATATATCAACCTTAAAAAGTTCTGCAACTTCTTGACGTGTTAAGTAATCGTTAGGTTGTTTGGGAGTGAATTTTTGTAAAAAGTCTTCTAATTGACTTTTAATACCTCTACTTATCTGCTCTTGAAGTTGTTGAGGTGTTGTCTGAATAAATTGAATTTGCTCCATATCAAATAATTTAAATGTTATTGATTATGGAGCAAATTTGCATTTATTTAATTGGTACTCAACCGCAGTACCGTACCGTTTAAGTACTATCTATCTAATCTTTTTGATGTGGCAGTTTACTGATAAAATCCTCACAAATTTCTAAATTATTTTCTTTACAATAATTTACAATTAAATCCAAATCTGCCTGTTTTCTCTTAAATATATTTTTGTCACTGATGGTACTATTTCCAATACTTTCGGAAATATAAGGGCGTAAACTTTTATTCCCTAATTTTATCGCAGTTTGCGTTGCATTATTATTGTTGTCACTATAAGTTCTTTGCAATTCTCCGCTAGCAAGTTTTAAACCAACAGTAAACCATAATTTATCTGTAGGATATTTATTTCCTTGTATATTTATTTGAAATTCATCGTTTGCTGAATTTAGTGTATGTGTAATATTGATATCATCAAATTTCTCTATGATTTCTGTAAAATAATCTTCAATAAAATCGTCTTTACCAAATTCTAAACTAAAACATAGATAATATGTTGTGTCGTCTTTATAATTATAAACTACATATATATTCTTTTCTACTTCTTTTGTAACTCTAAAAATTCTTTTAGAATCAATTGTATGAAATATAATATTTTTTATAATTAACTCGAAATCAAAATAAAAAGAAGTTCTTTTAAAATATTTTTCAATTTTTAAATACGGATTTTCTTTATTTTCGATTTCATATTGTTCTCTTATATATACCGAAATAACATCAGGATGTATATGGTTGATAAATAAGTATTCATTTCTCTTTGCATAATATACATTGTCTTCACTGACTATAAAGTTAACAAGATTAATGAATTGATTTAAATCATCTTTATTTACGAAACTTTTTATTCCTATTAAATAGTTTTTTGCTTCATCGACACAGCCTTTCTCTAACAATAGGTGCAGCTTTGCAACTATTCTGTTTAAATTTTGAAATATACCTCTTTTCATAGTCATCATTATTTAATGAATATACACTATTGATTAACCAAATTCTTGACAACCTTCATCCCTGGTATCTTCTTTTCATTCATCTTCTCAAAAAACTGAATAAACATATCTGCATTTGCATCTTTATCGGCTCTTTGGTTAATATATCTCAGAAACATACTTTCCGTGCTATGACCAGTTATGCCAATAAGAACTGACGTCGGCATTGATTTGTAGAAGTTGGTTGCGAATGATCGGCGCAAACTATGTGAGGTAATAAAATTATATTTTGGTAGTGTTTCAAACACTCTCTTTCTACTTTTCGAATCAATTATATAGCCGCCAACTTTTTCATTTATGCCAGCTAATTCACAAACCTTAGAAATATGAGTATTTATTTTATTGAGTGATACCGGTTCCGGGAAATCATTTAGTAAAATATCAACTATGTAATCTTTTACAACACCGACAGTTACTTTCTTATTTGTTTTTTGCTGTATCAAATCAATATATAAACCTTTTGCATTTACACGTATATTCTCTTTAGATAAACTTAAAAGGTCTCCCCCTCTTTGACCAATGTAAAAACCAATTAATATCCATTTCTTAACTTCCTTTAAATGAGATGTCGGCATTTCAGTATTATATATCTTATCAATCTCCTGAAAAGACAAGGTATGTATATATCTATCTTTTTATTGATCTCTAAACGATTTTAATGTAACCGAGTGTGGTGTAACTTCAATATCATTTTTTTGGGCGTCTATGCAAACTGTTTTAATGAATTCGAATTGTTTCCCAGTGTAGTTTATTGTATAGCCTTTACTATTTAATAGCCATGTTTTAAATTCATCAGTAAAAGTTTTATTTATGTCTTTAAAACGAACTTGTTTTTTTATGTGCTGCTGGTAATCTTCAAAAATTCCCTTGAAATTATTATAATTCTTTATGGTACCTGCAGTCAGGCCCATTCTACCACTTCTTGTTTCCCTTGTTGCAGCATTATCAATCATGTGTTGTAAGTAGTTTATAAAAATAGATCGATCGGTTAACTCCACGCGATTAAAACATTTGTCTATTTTACTATCTAACCAATTGGCATCTATCAATACACCTTTGGCTATATCTTCGTTAAAACAATCGAAAATATAGTTCTCTAGTTTATTTAGTTTGGAAATAAGGTTTTTGTTTTCTGCTGAGGTTTGTTTAGGCATATTGGTTTTATCGCTCCATTCTTTCGAATTAATAACGAAATCTGTCTTTCTTCTAAAAAACATTTCTCTATTAATGGAAAAACGAATGTTTATTTGTGCTACGTCTTTATTGCCCCTTAAAAAGTATTTAATGGTAGCCATTGGTAATAATATTAAAAATTGAACAGATCAAATATAAGCATAAATAACATTTTGTGCTACGGTTGTGCTACCGTTTTTTAATTTCATTACATTTAGTTTAATCTCATTCAATACATCATAAAATATTAAACAGCTAAAAACTATTGATTTTATCAAGGTTTCACTTATTTTACTGATGATTAAATTTATGGTAGTTTAAAGAGGTTTAGGTGTGGGTTCGATTCCCACCTCAGGTACAGAAAGCTCAACTGAAAAGTTGGGCTTTTTTGTTATTTATTGATACTCCAAAATTCTTTTTGACTCTTACTATTTTAAAATAGATAATTTTAAAACTTAACATTAGTTGGTTTAAACATATAAGTATTTTCATTATTTTTATAGATCTAAAACGTATCATCATGAAAAAAGACCAATTAAAGAAAAAGCTTAAAGAGCAGAATAGACAGCTAAAAAAGCAAAAGTCAATAATTAAATCGTATAAAAAATTATTAGGTGAATATGAGGATCTTTCAAAAAGAATGAAAAAGAACATTAAAAAGTTTGAATCATTATTGGAAGATATCGAAGTAGAAGAAGAACTTACCGAAGAAGAGATCGATCAAATCATGAGTCAGTTTGGCGAAGAAAATGAAGACGAAAATCAAGAAACTGATACCGATAATGAAAAATAATCCTCGTAGCAGAGGATTTTTTATTTTAAAACACGTACGAATTACTTAACCAATGATAAACAACCAGGGAATTTCTGTAAACGATGCCATAAAAAAATTAGAGTACTATTGCTCTTACCAAGATCGGTGTTATAAGGAAGTAACCACCAAATTAAAGTCATTAGGAATGTTTCAAACCGCGATTGATCACATCTTGGATCACTTGGTTTCAAATAACTTTTTAGACGAAGAGCGATTTGCAAAAAGCTTTGCACGAGGTAAACATAAGTTTAAATACTGGGGCAAACGGCGCATAGAACAAGAACTAAAATTCAGAGAAATTTCCTCTCACAACATTAAAACGGCACTTAAAGAGATAGAAACCGACTATTTAAGCAACTTTTATGCACTTGCCGAAAAGAAGTGGTATAGTATTACAGAAACTGCGTTAGAAAAGAAAAAACGCAAATGGGTTGATTACTTAATGCGTAAAGGTTATGAAAGCAACTTGATTTTTGAGTTTCTTAAAGATTTACAATAACTCTTACAATTCGTAAGAGTTTTTTTATTCGCAATCCCTTTCGCT